>VXON01000151.1 GCA_009840065.1 Cenarchaeum sp. SB0662_bin_33
GGATTTTTCCACTCCTAGCACCTAGGTGTCAATTGGCACTTTTTCACTTTCTGTTTGGACTACCCCTCAGAAACAAAATTGGTTAAAACACTACAGAACCATCTAATCTTTGTGTTGGGCCAGCAACATTCAAGCAGTGGTACGTCTGTAAAGTCGTTCCGAATCCACATGTTAAAACTTGCCAGCAGCTGTCTACGCAGTTTATTAAAAATCTGATAACATTTTATTTGTTTTGGATTTTATGAATTAAATAATTAATAAAATTATATATAAATTAAAAAATATTAGTTCAATTAATATAATTTTAAATATATAATTTTAGGTATTCTAAAAAATCATAGTTAGTCAGATCATGCCTATGTCTCCAAGCAAAAACCGCTTGTTATGTATAGTACTCTGCAAAAAGATCCAATATTTTTCGGTGCCCGACGGTAACGGAATTTCTTATCAGAAGGGATTGGTTTGGGCCGCCCTTCTGCGTGGCAGCCAGTGTCCTGCCCAATATGATCTCGGGCGCAGTGCCGTTGCGAACGGGTCTTGGTATGTTACAACTTAATTTGATACAAATGAGGAAAGTGTTTTGCTTTTTGAAGTTGGGTACTTGTCGGTCTAGTATGGCCCCTATCCGTAAAAAGCAGTCTTTTGTTTGGGAAAATAGGCATGACCTGACCAAGTGCAATTAGAGGCGATATAGGATTTGTGGCCATATAATGTTGATATAAACAGATGAGTGCACATCATACGCTAGGATACGAAACGAGAGGTTCTACCGAAAAATCATCTAACGTACGGCTGGTCTGATGTATATATCAGATGGCCAGCCCGCATAATCATACCAATTGGTAAGTCTGCGCATGGATCTTTGATGTGTGCCTGAACTACATATCCTACTTTTTACATTATACTGTCCCGACCAAGTACTCAACTTCAAAAAGCAAAACACTTTCAAAAAGTAGTCTTTTGCTTGCAGGAATAGACACGATCTAACCAAGTACACAATGTAAAAATTTGTGTCCTGTTGACCATGAACACCAAAATTAAACCAGCAATCCGCCAAACAGCCACAGTTATCTTGTTACTTTTGGGAAAAAATTGGGTAGTTTAAAAAATTATTCGTCCCTGCAAGGCAGACCTAACAACATAACTTTTTATAGCAAATTTCAACTCTGAGATCTAGATTGGTAGGAGAGCTAGCAGGAAACTATGGCAATATACTATTGATGTTTGGCTTTGCAGTGGTTGCAGTAGGTCCTGCACTAATAATATCTAGAATGATATCACCCCGGAAACGCAGCAACCCCGTTAAGTTTCTACCAATGGAGTGCGGACAGGTACCAAAAGGCGAGGGACGAACCCACTTTATGATGCAGTACTATGCGTATATACTGATGTTTGTTGTGTTTGATGTTATGGCAATATTCCTGTACGCCTGGGGGGGCTCCATACTGATGTTGCCTCGCGCCGCCACACTGCCATTGATTGCATTTTTGGGCATTATGTTTGCAGCCATGGCGTTTGCATTATATCAGTCTCAAAGGAGGAATATATGGTAATGATTAAAGAGTTGTTGACTCCCCACAACGCCAACGTATTTGTTGGCAAGCTTGGCGATCTTTTAGAGAAGGCAGTGGATAAACCCTTGGGCTATGCAATAAACTGGGGTCGCATATGGTCGCTGTGGCCTGTCCATATAGAGACGGCATGCTGTAGCGTTGAGTTTGGGGCCGCATCAGGTCCTAGATATGATGTGGAACGATTTGGTATAATAGAGGCATTTGGATCACTGCGTCAATGCGATCTCATAGTGGTACAGGGCACCATAACCCGCAAGATGGCCCCCCGGCTTAGACTGGTATATGATCAAATGCCCGAGCCAAAGTATGTTATCGCCATGGGCGCCTGCGCAATTACGGGGGGGCTGTACTTTGACTCGTACAATGTACTGCCCGGGATAGACGGCGTATTGCCTGTGGATATCTATGTGCCCGGCTGCCCGCCAAGACCCGAGACACTAATACAAGGCTGTATGTTATTGCAAGAGAAGATGAAGAGAATGAAGGCGAGGAAGTTCGTCTGATGGATCCGCTCATACCTACCACCCAGCCATTTTTGGAGAAGTTTCCGGATGTCACCATAATATCCGATGATGCAGACCGACCAGCAATACTAGTTCCAAAAGAGCAGATACTTGATGCTGCCATATTTGCCAAGGAGATGGGTTTTGATCATGCTGAGTCCGTATCGGGTGTGGACTATCCGGACGAGAACGAGATAGAGGTGGTGTATCATCTGGGATCGTACACAAACGATGCCATGGCAAAGTGTGTACTGGCTCTGGCCACTAGAGCACCTCGGGAAGATGCCCCAAGACCCGGCCAGGATTCTACTAGACTACCCACGCTCCGGGAAGTATTCTATTCGGTTGAGTTTCATGAACGTGAGATATTTGAGATGTTGGGTGTATATTTTGAAGGCCATCCGGACAACCGTCGCCTCCTGCTGCCTGAGGACTGGGCAGACCTGCCTCCCATGCGGAAGGACTTTGCAATAAAGGGTCGTTGATAACAATGTCCACGCAACTACCGCCCGGCCTGCAACTTGAGAAAGTAGATGAGCGTATAATGACGCTTAATGTGGGCCCCCAGCATCCGGGCTCGGGCCACATGAGGATAATTGTACAGATAGACGGTGACTATATTGTAGCATGTGATCCCGACCCCGGATACGTCCATCGGGGTGAGGAGAAGATGGCCGAGTACAGAAACTATATCACCAACATACCACACCTAGAGAGGCCCGTCATACACGATTCTTGTAATATCTTATATCCATATGTGCTTGGTGCCGAAGAACTGCTGGGAATCGAGGTCCCCGAGCGCGCCAAATATGTCAGGGTAATTGCTGCAGAGCTGAATAGATGTGTATACACGTTGTACTGGCTGGCCATATACGGCATATTCTTGGGTCACTCTACCATGTTCATGTGGCCGACGGGAGATCGTGAACTCTTTATAGACTTGCTGGAGAAACTTACCGGTGCCCGGGTCACACATGCCTACTTTATTCCCGGTGGAGTACGAAATGATATGCCCGCCAACTTTGAGGATGTATGCCTACGTCAGGTAGGCTACTTTGAGAAGCGCATAGCCGAGTATGCGGATGTATTTTATGACAACCCCATACTGATATCGCGCACTGCCGATACTGGCATACTGTCCCGTAATGATGCCATACGACTGGGTACTACGGGCTCTGTACTGCGCGCCAGTGGTGTAGATTATGATGTGCGCAAAAAAGAGCCATACGATGTCTATGACTCGATGGACTTTGAGACCAACATACTAAAGGCCGGTGACGCGTATGCGCGCTCCAAAGTACCATGGCTGGATATGATGGAGTCGTGCCGCATAATACGTGATGCTCTATCCAAGATGCCAAAGTCCGGCTCGGTCCGCACAAAACTAAAACCAAATCCCAAGGGCGGTGACACATCTGTGTATAAGCGGGTTGAGTCTGGCCGGGGGGCGCTGGGATGCCATATAGTATCAAGGAAGAAGCCAGAACCATACCGGGTCAAACTCAGCGTGGGTTCATTTCGCAATCTGATAGCAATGCCATATCTACTGAAGGGTGAAAAATTGGGGAACATGCCTTCCGTATACTGGAGTCTGAACTACTGGCCGGTGGAGGCAGATCGATAAATGTCTGTAATAGCACCCACCTTTCGTCTAAGCTACTTTCTAAGGAGCATACTGGATAACGTATTCTGGATTATAGTTCTGGTGACACTAGTGGGCATTCCGGCCATACAGATTGTGCTATTTTATATCGAGATGCCTGTAATTGATGGCGAACTGCTTACGCCGTTCTTGGCACTTACATGGCTGGCCGACCCTTCGCGGGCGGTCCCAATAATAAAGGCGCTGATGTATACTGACTTCTTTCGTATAGCTGTATTTCCCGGATTTGGCCTGGCTGCACTATTGGCGGCGGGTACGATATTTGTCGAGCGTAAGATGCTGGCCAAGCTCCAACTGCGTGTGGGGCCGTTCTACTGTGGAAAGGTGGAGGGCATACTGCAACTAATGGGAGATGGGCTGAAACTAATATCAAAAGAGATTATAATTCCGGCCAAGGCTGACAAGCCAATATTTTGGCTGGCTCCCGTGGCATTTGTTGGAACTGCGGCGGCCTTTGTTAGCCTGATACCTGTTGCTCCCGGTTGGGTGGTTGCCGATGTAGATCTGGGGGTCTTGGCCGTCTTTGCGGTAATAGGCTTCTTTCCCATAGTCACAATACTCTCTGCATGGTCTGCCAACTCAAAGTTTCCGTTTATTGGTGGAATTCGGGCGCTACACCAGATGATCTCCTTTGAGATACCTCTGATACTGTCGTTATTGGGAGTGGTGATGCTGGCCGGAACCATGAGCCTGACTGGCATAGTAGAGTCGCAGGACTTTTTCCCATGGATAGTATTTCTGCCGGTAGGAGCCATTGTATTCTTTATATGCATACTTGCCGAGCTGGAACGCATACCATTTGACCTTCCGGAGGCAGAATCCGAGATAGTCGCAGGCTGGCTCACCGAGTTCTCCGGCATGATGTACGGCCTAGTACAACTGGGAACCTATCTCAAACTATATGCATTTGCCGCACTATTCACAGTAATGTTTCTGGGCGGTTGGAGTGGTCCCATGCTGTGGCCTCCATTCCCCGAGGAGATTATAACTGATGGCATACAACTGGGTCCTGTAACTGCCACCATTCCTGGACTGCCAATACTAGATCAGGCAATGCTAAACGGCGTGCTGTGGTTTCTATTAAAGACCGTGGCAGTGATATTCTTTATTCTACTGCCTAGGGGCGTCTTTCCCCGCATACGGATAGACATGCTACTGTCCCTAGGATGGTACAAGCTGATAGGATTGTCATTTATCAACATCTTTATAGCCTTGGCGCTGCTTTACGCTGGGGTACTTGGACCTGGAGGGATGATATAATGGGAACTGCAACTGGAATAATTAAAGCACTAAACTCAGGAGTTAAACACTTGGCGCGCAAACGGTTTACGCTGCGATATCCCGAACAGAAGCTAAAATTTGTGGGGGATGGCTACAGGTATGACCCTGTTACAGGCGTTGGTGTTGCTGGCCTTAAGGGGCGCCATATGCTGTTTCACGACCACTGCACGGGCTGTCAGTTATGCTCCATTGCGTGTGAGGGCGTGGCAGAAGCCATCGCCATGGTAAAGGTGCCCGAATCACACAAACACAACAAAAAGAGCATAATGCCCCAGATAGACTATGGTAAGTGCGTCTTTTGTGGACTATGCGTAGATGCATGTCCTTTCTATGCGTTATATATGAGCAACGACTATGAACTGTCGTCGTTCACAAAGGAGGGGCTGATTTACACCCCGGCCCAGCTACAGGTAAAGCCACACGTGTCACAAGATGCGGAGATACAGATAACGGATAGGGGTGCCACCCATGGCTGATGCAGTATTCTTGGCGCTCTCGGTTCTGACCATCGGCTCGGCCATTGCGGCCTTGGAGATGCGCTCTCTCATATACGGATCTATTGCACTGATGGGCTCGCTGGGAGGCGTGGCGGGATTTTTCTTTCTGCTGGATGCTCCCTTTGTAGCGCTGTTCCAACTGGCCGTATATGTGGGCTCTATAGCCGTTCTGATACTGTTTACCGTAATGTTGGTACGCCGCGAGCTCATATTTAAAAAGATAGAGGATAGGCGCCGCAAGATGGCAGGGATTGGGTTATTGCTAGTCTTTTTAGTATCTGTGGGCGCCCTGATCATGTCATCTGGAATTCAGCAGATGGACTCTGATTCGCCACCCATAGACTTTCGTGAGATAGGCGAAGACTTTTTGGTATATTATTGGCCAGCCTTGGTGGTTATGGCCCTGATACTGTCCGGTGCCGTAACCGGAGCCTTGGTACTGGCTAGGCGGGAGGTAGAGAGTGGCACTAATTGAATTCGTTTTGGTATCTGTGGCACTACTGGGTATCGGCATATATGGACTGGCGGTCAAGCGCAATGCCATACGCATGCTCTTTGCAGTGGAGATTATAATAAACGCCGCCAATCTGAATCTGGTCGCGTTCTCTAGATATGTGGATGATAGCGGGGGGCAGACGTTGGCACTCTTCTCCATAGCCATTGCCGCCGCCGAGGTTGCCGTGGGCTTGGCGCTAGTAGTGGTTGCATATCGCATGTACAAGGATGTCGACATTGCCAACTTTAGGAGTCTGCGGGGATGATAGAGTTCGGACTGCTTCAGGCAGTATTCCTGCCACTGTTTTTAGCTCCCGTGGCATATGTCTTGGGAACCAGATACGGAGCCGCCCCTGCCATGTGGTTCTCCTTTGCCGTTCTACTATACGGTACAGTATTGGTGGTGTTGGGCACCATCTCCGGATACTCTGAATACTATCCGTGGACTGGGGAGTTTGGTGGTTTTGGCTTCTCCCTAGACGGCCTGTCCTCACCGTTTGCCATAATAATATACGTGCTTAGTACAATACTGGTGCTGTACTCCCGCCCGTACATGGTGCACCGCTTTGAGGAGATGGCCAACGGTACACTCCAGACATCCGCGCTGAACAGGCAGGTTGGGCTATACTTTGCGCTATATCTGGTGTTTGCAATGGGGATGCTGGGGACAGTCCTCTCTACAAACCTGATACAGTTCTATGTATTCTTTGAGATAATGCTGATACCTGGTTTCTTTCTGGTATCCCTCTGGGGTGATGGACCCCGCCGCAAGATTGGACTGATGTTTCTGTTCTGGACGCATGTTGGCGCTGTAGTCCTGCTGTTGGGCTTTCTTATGATCGGTTTGACGGTTGGCAGTTTTGACTTTTCAGACATATCCGAGTCCGCCATACCACCGGACATAGTACTGTTATCGGCCATCGCCATATCCATAGGGCTGGGCGTAAAGCTGGCAGTCTTTATGTTTCATATATGGCTCCCTTGGGTACACGGTGCCGCACCCACTCCCATAAGCGCCCTGCTGTCACCGGCCATGATTGGCATAGGGGCCTATGGTATATTTCGACTGGTGGTTGAGTTTCTGCCCAACACCTTTGCGGATCTTGCCATATGGTTCCATATATGGGGCATAGTCACAATGCTGTACGGGGGGGCCATGGCCCTGATGCAGGATGACATAAAGCGACTCTTTGCATACTCATCCATATCCCAGATGGGATACTTGCTGTTTGGTATAGGGTCACTGTCGGTGCTTGGCATGGCCGGCGCCGAGATGATGTATATTACACATGCCTTGGGAAAGGGACTGCTCTTTATGACCGCGGGTATATTGATAGTAAAGGCGGGTACTAGGAGCATATCAAAACTGGGTGGCCTAGCAGGGAAGATGCCCATTACGGCGGTATGTGCAGTCATAGGCGCCCTGACAATAATGGGGGTTCCACCTACCAGTGGCTTTATGGGCGAGTGGATTCTCTTTTATGGCGCCCTTGAGACTGCCATATCTGAGGGCTCGATGGTACGCGCCGTCACATTCGGCCTTGGTCTTGTAGCCACAGTTCTTACAATGTCCTACATGTTATGGATGCTAAAGAGGGTCTTCTTTGGCAAGACACCAGAGCATCTTGAGAAAGTAAAGGAGGCCGGCTGGCACATGACCGCACCAATGATGGTTCTGGCCGGCTTTACGATAGTCTTGGGCATATATCCGGATATATTCCTTGAAGGCATAATTCCGTACATGGAGGGGGTACTGAGAATTTGATCCCTGAGATGGTCTGGCTGGTATGGATACTACCATTTGTTGCCGCCCTCATAATGCCTGGTGTGGGCAAGGCATCCAAAAAGGCGACAAACTATGTGGCTGTGGGATTTGCACTTGCATCTGCCCTCTCGGCCGCATCTCTGCTACCAATGGCACTGGCTGGTGATGAGATACATGATCAGATAATGTGGATTGAAGCGATAGGACTGGAGGCCGGCGTACTGGCAGACCCAATATCGGTTATAATGGCCAATGTTGTGGCATGGATATCATTCCTAATAATGGGGTATAGTACTGGATACATGAAGGGCGATAGAGACATTATCCGGTTCTGGTTCTGGATGATGTTCTTTATAGGTTCGATGCAGATTATAGTGCTCTCGGACAACCTGCTGCAGCTATTCTTTGGATGGGAGGGAGTGGGACTGGCATCCTACTCACTGATATCCTTCTGGTATAGGGACAAGCAGAAGGATCATGTGGGACAGCGGGGTCGTACTGCCTTGGGCCTACTAGATTACTACTCCCCTACACATGCGGGGATGAAGGCATTCATCATGACAAAGGTGGGCGATATAATGATGTTGTCCGGCATGCTTCTGATATTTTTATACGCCGGTACATTTGGGTTCCGGGAGCTGGTGGAGACCACCACGTGGGCTACCCAGATGGATGCGGTGGGCCTACTGGTGCCTGCCTTTGTGTTGCTGTTTGGTGGTGCCGTGGGAAAGTCTGCACAGTTCCCGCTGAATGAGTGGCTGCTTGAGGCGATGACTGGTCCAACGGCCGTATCCGCACTTATACACGCTGCCACAATGGTAAAGGCAGGTGTTTTTTTGGTGGCTCGCATAGGGCCCATAATGTTTGCACTGGGCGCAGCGGGAATATTGGGCGAGCAGTTCTTTGCCATTGTGGCCTGGACCGGAGCCATCACTGCACTCCTGCTGGCTACCCAGGGCATGACAAATCCTGAGATAAAGAAGGTCCTAGCGTACTCTACAGGCTCGCAGATTGGCTACATGATGATGGCGCTGGGTGTAGCCGGCCTATCGCATCAGTATGTGGATGGGTATACTGCCGGCTTCTTCCATCTCATATCCCATGCAATGTTCAAGGCATCGTTGTTTATGGCTGCCGGCTCATTACTGCATGTGGTGGGTAGCCGCTTCATGACTGATATGGGCGGCCTGCGCAGACACATGAAGAAGACATATGCGTTCATGTGGGCCGCGGGACTGGGGCTGATGGGCGCGCCATTCATTACTACTGGATTTTGGAGTAAGGATGCCATCTTTGCTGCCGTCTATGAATCGGGTGCCGAGTTTGGCATGATACTTTATGGAATCGCCGTTCTGACGGCCATAATTACTGCGTTTTATACTACCCGTATGATTGGCATGGTCTTTCATGGGGAGAAGAGCCCCCACATTCAAAAGATGGAGTCAAAAGGGCATCATGTACATGAGGCGCATCTCTCCATGTGGGTACCATACGGCATACTGGCAGCCCTGACTATAATTTTAGGTGTGGCGGGATTATACATAGAGGGCTCACTACACCACCTCTTTGAGGAGTACCTGGATCACTCATTCCACATACACAGCGAGCATGGCGAAGAAACTGGCATACTGGGAGGTCTGAACCCCGTGGCGCTGGTATCGTCACTGGCAGCATTTGGCATAGGAATACTGCTAGGATATGTCTTTTACATTGGACGACTTGTCAGTCCACAGAGACTGGTATCATCCAATCTATTCTTTTATGCCATACACAAGCTCTTGCTGAACAGATGGTATCTGAACAGCATCATATACTGGTGCTTTGTGGTGGCACCACTCTGGCTGGCTAGGGGATTATTCAGGTACTTTGAGCGTACCACCATTGACTATGGCATGAATACCGGACTTGAGAAGGCCACGCGGTGGGGTGCTACCGTGGTACAGGGGACTCAGACCGGAACCGTGCAGTCGTATCTATTCGTATTTGGGGCGGGACTACTATTTGTGGTCCTGATGCTGATGGTGTGAGGTGTATGTTGTGCTTGAGATGAATGCAACTCCGCTGGTCATACTAGGCGTGCTTGGCGTGGCCGGTGTCATACTGCCCGTACTTGATGTGGCGCGCCGGGAGAGGTTCACCCAGGCGTATGCTGCAGTTGCACTAGGTGCACTCTTTATATCAATAGGGTATGTGGGGTATCAGTTCGTATCGGGGATGGTGCAACCGGGAGCCATATTCTCTACGGATGTGCTGGCCGATGATGCGTTTGGCGGCCTCTTTGCCATCGCAATGCTAATAGTGGCAGTCTTTAGCGTCACCGGCTCCATAAGCTACATGCGGGATCAAAAATACCCTGCCGTATACTACTCTCTGATACTGCTATCTGCCATAGGAATGGTACTGGTCGCATACTCTACGGATCTTGTGATGCTCTTTGTAGCCTGGGAGCTGATGAGCATCCCCACATATGTACTGGCCGGCTTTATGAAACGGAACCCCATATCAAATGAGGCTGCCCTAAAGTACTTTCTGTTCGGCGCCATGTCGTCGGCAATCATAGTGTATGGCATATCTATGGTGTATGGACTAACCGGAACCACCAACATATCTGAGGTCATTGTCGCCCTCACGACTCTGGACGCATCAATGATGCCACTGGCCATACTGGCAATCGGCCTATTCGTGGCTGGCTTTGGCTTTAAGATGGGGTTGGTACCATTCCACATGTGGCTGCCTGATACGTATGAGGGCGCCCCCCAACCCATAACTGCCCTGCTGGCAGCAGCCACCAAGAAGGCCGGCTTTGCAGCCACCATTCGTATAGTGGTGATGGGCATGGCGGCACTTCATTTGGACTGGACGCTGGCACTGGGCATCATTGCCGTGATGACCATGACCATAGGCAATGTGGCTGCCATAATGCAGAAGAACCTGTCTAGGATGTTGGCCTATTCAAGCATAGGCCATGCCGGATACATATTAATTGGATTGGCCGTTGCACCACATTCGGCGGCAGGCCTGCAGGGTTCCCTGTACCATGTGCTTAATCATGCAGTCATGAAGGGTGCCGCATTCATTGCCATCTCTGGTGTGGTGGTGGCACTGGCCGTAACGCACCTGGACAAGATAAGGGGGTTGGGACGGCGTATGCCCATTACCGCGCTGGGACTCACCGTATCACTACTGGCCTTGGCGGGTGTTCCTCCATTGAACGGTTTTTGGAGCAAGCTGATGCTCTTTGGTGCCGCTCTTGAGTCTGGAAGTTTTGTATGGTGGGGGCCTTGGCTGGCTATTGCTGCAGTACTTAACAGCGCACTATCTTTGGCTTATTATGGCTGGATAATGCGCAAGATGTACTTTGAGGGTGAAGATGCCAAGAGGGTTAAGGAGCCAAAATCAGTAATAGCCGTAATGATATTCTCACTACTGTTCATGGTGGGACTGGGCGTTTATCCGGATCCTGTAATACAGTTTGTCGAAATGGCCACACCCACCTTTTTACTTCCCTAGTGTTGCGGGCTCTAGCACACTCTTTCTTTTGAGGTTCCACTCGCAAGGACGAAGGGTTTTTCAGACTATACAAGACTTGCCCAAAAGTAGTGATGTATAACGGCGAGCACACACAAGTCTCGGAGGAACTAAAAAAATCCGAAAGTGTTTTGCTTTTTAAATACATCCGTAAAAAGCAGAGATAGGCACGACCTAACCAAGTACAGAATGGCTATATCGGATTTGTGATCATATAATGATGGTGGGAACAGATGAATGCACATCATACACTAGGGTGCGAACGAGCGTTTCTTGACGTACGGTTGGTATGACGGATATGCCAGACGGCCAGTCCAAATAATCATACAAATTGGTAAATTTGCGCATTGATTTTTGACGTATGCTTGATCAGGCCAAGATATATCCTACTTTTTACGGATGTATCCATGTACTTCAAAAAGCAAAACACTTTCAAAAATCCTCCAAACGTAATGCAAAGATTACATGTGTCCCATTTTTAGGATTAATATGAAAGCCAACATGTTATGCCTGTATGCTACAAGACAGAATCACGTATGTAGATGTAGCAAACCTCTCGTAATATTGGCCTGTTTTCACAGGATTACATACGGACATTTCAGGGCCGTATCCGCATGATAATAAAATATAATATCTGTAAAAATTAGGATGCAGCGATCTGCACACGTCACTATGCGGGCCATATCACACCGGTAATACTATCTACAAAAATATATGTTTTAGAAATTTTAGGTGGGCTATGACACTAACCCTATGAATCGTCAAACTTTAATTACCTATATACGGTAAATTAATTCACATATTGAACAGAAAAAACATCGGCAATAATCCACTTTTAAAACTATATGCGCCATACATTACGCGAATAAACGAGTCATTAAATACGGAGATGAACTCATACACTAGCTCAGAATTTTACGAGTCGTTGCTATACTCACTTGATGGCGGAAAGCGCATAAGGCCGCTTATACTAGTACTGTCTGCGGAATGCTTTGGAGAGGCGGATGAGAATGCCATGTCTGCAGCATGTGCTGTGGAATTATTGCATACGGAGTCCATAATACATGATGACATAATTGATGATGAACTGCTCCGGAGACGAAAGAAGCCGTTCCATGTCAAGTACGGCTATGATACTAGTATTCTAAGCGGCGACTTTGTGCTGGGTCTTATTCTGTCCATATCTGCAAGATTGGACAACGCCCGAATAACGGATAATTTGGCCAAGACTGCCATACTGATGAGTGAGGGTGAAATGATTGAAGAACGGTTAGTGGCAGGAGGTGATGCCACATTTGATGATTACCTAAAGACAATACAGTACAAGACCGCTACGGCGTTTGAGGCGGCGGCCAAGATAGGAGCCATAATAGGCGGAGGAGATGAGCGCCAAATAGCTGACATAACAGAATATGGACGGAACATGGGAATAGCATATCAGATACGCGATGATCTGTTAGACTGGAAAAATGAAGATAAAATATTCAATATGCTTGTAAGAAAGAGTACTGACCCCCGTGATGTATTTGATAAGATGGAGGAGATGTCAAAAACATATGCGGGAAAAGCGCGTTCTGCCTTGGAGGAAATACCTGTTGGAAATGCGCACTCTGGATTGGACGGGTTAATCGGATTTGCCGTACTAAAGGCCTAATAATAAAACCAGATTATTTTTGGTTAATTATAATAAAATTAAATATTTTTAAAAAAATCCATTTTAAAAACACATATCGATATTGCGCGGTCAGACCTCTAGAATAATATGTTGACAATTTAATGAAATTTCATTTAATAATAATCCATGATACTAGATGGTAAAACAAACCTGTGCTTCTATCCAGTAGAATGTGAATATTTTTGTCACTAGGCTTTTTTGTACCTAGTTGGGTTAACATGGTATCTATGGATAGTCGTTTGTAGATGGATATAATATTTTTCGATCTTATTGATTCAAGAATATCGTAACATTATAGCCGAATTTGGGCAGGTATAGGGCCATCCGGACCACATTGTTTAGTCAAACCATTACAGGACAGGCGATATGTGT
>VXON01000099.1 GCA_009840065.1 Cenarchaeum sp. SB0662_bin_33
AAAACTCGGATATGCGGTTGCAGCCCAGGACGAGTCGAACTATACAGGATGGTGTACTGTCGACAAAATTCTGGACAAAAATTGGATTACGCTGTGAATTTATGTACCTGCTGACCATATACAAATGATATATTATTTCTTAAATAATCTGAATATTTTATTTATTGCCAAGTCCACAATGCATGTATCACAGGACATGCCAGAGCATGTATCAAGGTGTTTGGTGAATTTTTCCCTTGATGAAAAGACATCATTACACCGTTCGCAGTATACCTTCTCAGTCATTATAATACATTATATAATGCCATCCTATAATATGGTTACCGCCCATCATTTAAACTGGTCCAAAACGGCATTTGGTACTATTCCATCAAAACAAAATCCCGACTAACCCGGGTGGCATTATACACATCCGTAAAGGACAGTCACCTGCTTGGATATGTAAAAGATCACCCGACCATACACCAAAATTAAAACCATCCAATACAGTATTCATGAATGTGTACAATACAAAATATACAATATCCGGCATAAACAAGATGTGTTTCTGGTGTCATGTATGACTCGCCCACATCTTTTGCAGCATATAACAAAGCCCGCCCGCGTGGCGCATCACAGGATGCAGTATTACACATGATAAAAATACAAAAATGTTAGATGTCTATGGAGTCTTTGAGTCCCTTGTAGCGATTACGAATGGTCACTTCGGTTACATTGGCGGCCACTGCAATATCCCGCTGGGTCTTGCTCTCACCGTTCTTGACACATGCTAGATATAGTGCTGCGGCAGCCAGGCCCATCGGATCCTTACCTGCAGACACCTCCTTCTCCTGTGCCTCCTTTAATGCCTGTATTGCATATCGTTTTGTCTTTTCGGCTATGCCTATCTGGCTGGCAATTCTCGATATGCAGTGTATGGGGTCAGGTACCGGCATCCGAAGATCAAGCTCCTTCAGCAACAGCCTATAGCAGCGGGCAATGTCCTTCTTTTTTATGTTAGATGCAGTCTCGACATCCTTGATGTTGCGTGCCGTCTCAGTGTCCCGGCACGCGGCAAACAGGGCGGATGCCATCAGGGCGGATATGGAACGGCCTCTTACAAGACCCTTGTCTAGGGCTTTACGATATATGTATGCAGCCTTTTCAACCACCGTATCCGATAGCGCCAGTTTGTCCTTTAGTCGGTTCAGCTCGCCAAATGCCTGCCTAAAGTTGCGGTCCGTGGGCTCGTGTACCTGACTTCGGTTATCCCAGGTTCTAAGACGCTCTATGGTGCTCTTCATGGATGAGGCCAAGGGTCTGCCTGACGCATCCTTGTTCTGTGAGTTTATCACAGTAGCCAATCCCATATCATGCATGCTCAAGGATGTTGGTGCACCCGCGCGGGCCCGGTCACCTCGTTCGTCCTGCGTGAATGATCTCCATTCGGGTCCGGACTCTTGCAGCTTTTCTGGTACTACGTATCCACAACTGCCACAGTATATCTCGCCAGACTCGTTGTCTGTTATCAGCGAGCCTTTACTACATCTCTCGCAGACGTTTCCCATGTTGTTACTTGTCATACTATTTCCAGCATAGTACTCACTTATAAACTAAAAACCTTTTTAAATCAACTATATATGTATCACTTGCAACTCTTCTCGCATATACCACAACATACAGAGGCATCTGCGCAGCCAAAAAAAAACTCCACATGCATACGGCCAAGACTATTCTCTGTATCTTTGAAGTTGATCGTTCGTAAAAACGATGACGCGTGAAATTAATGGTTTGTATTAATAATGATGGGCGTTTTAAACGATTTTTTAGTATTCAAAAAGCAAAACACTTTCTTCGAATGTATGAAAGGCTAAAGCTCATACCGGTTAACTTGAATATGTGGTCATGCATCTCTTCTGCCGTCCAGTATTGGGCTTTCCGTCTTATTTTTTTCATAATTCCACGGTCTGTCTTAGGCGGCCTGCCGCTTCTATATCGATTTTCGAGTCCAGCCATACATTTTTTGATAACGTTTGTACCATTTGAGGTCCCAGTTTCTGAACATTCATAATTCGGCTGCTGCCTCAGCAACACTCTTTCCCTCTTGTATCTTTCAGATCTGTTGCTGACATTAGATATTTATAGCTGTTTTTATTCAACAATAAAGATCGGAAAATATTCACGAACTTTTGTCCTGCGGCATATCTTGCAAAAGGATATAATACTCATCACATCTAAGTCACCTACATGACCGATAAGGTGGTAATAGATAATCAGTCGCAGGGATGGGCAAATGACAACATGAAACTGATACAGGATTCATACAAGCAGATAAACCATGTCAAGGACCTCCCAGACATGACCGCAGACTCGTCCGACTGGCTTGTTGCAGCATACTGCATACAGAACAACTGCGACATGCTCACATCCGACAAGGGTGCATATACGGCATGGCTGGATCATGAGATAAAGGGGGTACAAATATCTGTGTTTGGTAAGGGCGAGCAGACCATATACAAAATTCAGTTAGTATTATATTAGATTTGATTGCCCGCCAAAAGCGTGAGCAGTGCAGAATTATTAAAGATAGTAGAGGGCATAATAGCACTAGATACAAACATGCGCTTTGCTGCCATAATAGACCTGAAGGGAAATATACGCGAGGCCATCATGAAGTCGGGCAAGACCAGTCTAAAGTCACAAAAGGAGGAGGAGCACTTTTGCCGGCAGGTTGCTCAACGCCGCCAGATGAGAAAGGACTTTGACTCAAGTTTGGGTAAGGTGCGATACGTGCATGTGGAGCGCGAAAAGGTCTCACAGATGGTCGTATACACGCCCAAGAACACCATATACTTTACAATAGAGCCGGAACTGCCCGTGGAAGAAAAGATCAAACTAATAACAAAAATAAAGACCATGGTGGCCAATTTATAAGTACAAAAGACCCATCACATATAATGGAAAAATGTGACAGACGGGTTACCGCCTACAAGTATAATAGAACCTTTGAGCAGTGCCGCGTGGCTGCTCGCAGTATAGTACCAGGTGTAAAGGCCCGTATAGATAAAGACGGTCATATATCATGGAATAATACCTTGGAGATGTCCGAGTATGACTCGGTGGTGTACAAGCTTGTAATGAAGTATATGCGAGAGGAGGGATACGATATTGGAGATAATATTACGCCTCAGATTCGGCATCGTCGCAGCTGACGGGCCAGTATAAACGGCGTAATCAATAGTACGGGTATCGATACGGCGATAAAGGCCGTCTGCATATACGAGAGTGCGGCAGTAAACGCAATGCCACCAGCAGTACCTATGAATACTGATGAGAGTGTTCCCATGCATGTGGGACACGCCACAAAGAGGCCGGTTACGGCCCCCACCATCCCGGCCCCCTTATATGTACGGGATGCCGCATATGTAGATATGGCCAGTGATACGTTGAGCGCCACTAAATACGAGACCGCAATTTGTAGTACCAGGTTTAGTGGTATTATCTGTAGGCCCAGATGCTCTGTGATATATACAAGTATGGTGGGCATATATCCCATATCGCCACAGCATGGAGAGACCACCATTGATGGTAATGGTACACCATAGTGCTCTGCAAAGTGTATGGTGGGCTGGTACACCAGTGTGCCGGATGCCAGTGAAAAGAATACACCATACACAATAAAAACAGCAACAAATACTGTTCTGGATTTCCGATTATACGTGGTTGCCGCCATTATGGATATCAGGTTATTGCCACGTATGCTAGCACGATGAAATATGTACATCCCCCAGGATATCATGCCAAAGCATGCCAGCAGTAATACATAGAACATCTGCGCAAGCCAGTGTATTGAGGATATGGCCTGTGGTGTCAGTGACTCGGGGTCCTGATACCTGTTATACCATACAAACAGTACTATAACTAGTATGATGCCGGTTATTATCAGCATGTAGCCCCGCTGTGTGCTGCGCATCATTGCAGCGTGTATTGTATGGTAGATTAATTTCTACCTATTATGCGGGGCGCTATGGCATATACAAGCGCTATTATCTCAAGACGGCCGAATATCATCAGCATCGACAGTAATATTTTGGTGTGCGCCGAAGTTTCAAAGTCCACAACCCCTGTGGACAGGCCCCCCGTCGTTATTATGCCTACGGCATCAAAGAATGCCAAGTCAGGGTCCGCATCCTCAAACTCTACAAGATACACACCACACATGTACGCAACGGTGGGGAATGCTATCACCACTATAAGTGCGGCCCTTATGTCTCGCCGGGACTCGGCGCTGACCTCTGCGCGTCTCTTTGGGAATATCATCTTGAATGCATTATTCAGATAGAACAGCCTGAACATCTTTATGCCGCCGGCCGTCGAAAAGCCACATCCACCCACCAGCATCAGAACTATCAGTATGTACTGGCCGGGTATGGCCAGGTCGGCAAGAGAGGTGGGTTGAACACCTGCAGTGGTACTCGCGGATATGGCATAAAATGCACTGCTCAATAGGTCCACGCCACCCACCCACGCAAATATGATTATGGCCACTGCAAGCATGGCAATATACACAGATACCTCCCTGCCAATGACCGGCATCCTGCCCTTCTTGCTCACCATCCCATAGTGCAGAGCAAACGGCATCGCGCCTAGTATCATGGCGCCCATCAGTACTATCTGCTTGGGCCACTCCATGTTCTGTATTATTTCAGAATGTGGTACAAAGCCGCCGGTGGCCAGCGTGCTCATGGCCAGTGAAAAGTCATCCATCAGATTGTCATCCCCCATGAAATATAGCAGCAGCGCCACGATTGTCACGTATAGTGCGAATATTATAGTTATAGTTCCAAATAGTTCGCGCATGTGCAGGTCCTTGCCGGTGATAAAGCTGCGCATGCCCGCCAGCTTGCTGTTGGGATAAAAGGCGGTTATAACCAAATATATGAAACTCATGCCGCCAATCATCTGCGTATAACTTCGATAGAACGTAAAGCTCTGTGGGAGATCCTCGGGTGTATCGTATAATGATATTCCCCCTGTGGTGAATCCGGCCGCACTCGAAAAGAATGCGTTGGCAAATGTGTCTATGGATATTACATATGTGATGGCTGTCGCATCATCTGTAGGCAGATACAGATAGGGAATGGTCCCAAACAGTGATAGTAAAAACAGACTAGACAGTACAACAACGGAGGCCTGCCGCATGTTCATTCTGGCCTTTTCACCGTACGAGTTCAAGAAGAATCCCATCACCAGCAACAGTACTAAACTGAGGTATATTCCGGTGGCGGTGACCGTGTCGGCCATGAATGTCGAGACCAATGCGGGGAGTAGTAGCAGGACTCCGGCAAACTGCAGCACAAACCCCAGATTCCCCAGTATGGCCTTGGTCGGTGGGCTCATCAGACGCGGCGTGGCCTGGCTTGCGGCCCAGCGGGCCCTATCGAGTATCTCGCGCCTATATATTATACCCAGTACCCTTCCGCCCTTTCCGGTTACGGGCAGCTTGTTGTGGCGCGTCTCCTTCATTATATCCAAGGCGGCGTGCAGATTCTTCTTTCGGTCTATGGATGTCACCTGCGTGGTCATTATATCCTGTAGTGTCGTGTGCTCGGCGTTTATACTCACATCGCCCACCTTGCTTAGTATGTCCTTGTCGGTGACTATTCCTATGCATGTATTGTCCTGTATGACCAGAATCTCGTCTAGTTCATGTTCTCGTAGTCTCTCGGCGGCAGTGCGCGTGGGGGTCTCTTTGCTCATCTGCAGAACGTTGCGCTTCATGCAGGTTGTTACAGATTTCTTTTGTATGTACTCGGCCGCCTTTGACTGTTCGGTGGACATCTATCTGTATTATAATATGGGTTGTAAAATCTTTTTTTATGGGAATTTTTTTACGACTATAGATATTGTAGAGTCATGCTTGTGCAGTAGTGTGTGATTTAATTTAGTGGTAGAGAATATCTGTATTGTTTGATTGTTGCGATATGCTAAATCAGATATGTATTGTATTGTATTATTATTATTACATTGTACATTATTATGTATTGTAACCATCAATGTATTCTTGAATCTCTTAGATTCTGCTAGTACAAAGGTGGGCCCATCCTGCAGATGTAGTATGTTGCCGGATTCCATATTATGGTGCGGTATCAGCCACATCCACGAGTCGACATATCTTGGGGGCCACGTATGTTTGGGGGCTGCATATACTAGGGTTTGTATATTATGCGGCTGCGCATCACAGGTATACATGTGCCATACCTGCTCTGTTCTGTATTTGGCTGTATTATACATCTGTAGGGATGCCATATTGCTGCTCTCTATTCCGGACCGGCCGTGTGTGGCGCCCTTTTGTGTGGCCGCCTGTTCGGCGGCATATAACAGAGATATGCCTATGTGGCGCCGGCGTGCCGCCGGTTTCACACGTATGCCCTCTATCCAGGACTCTGTACCATATATTACAACATTGCATATGCCCAAGATTTCTTTGTCATGCTCGTATGCCAAAAGGCTTCCTGATTCGGTCCAAGAGTCCCAGACCTGCTCGATATAGTCCCCCCACAGAAACGTATTAGTACAAAAGTTCCTTACTTTATACCACTCATCTCTGCGGGCTTTGCGTATGGGCATTGTACACCCCTTGTATAATATGCAATATAATATTAAATCGCGCGCAGCCACACTATTTCAAGAGCAAAAAATTGAAAAAAATGGGTTAATAGTTATTTTGGTCTTCGAATGTGCAGACTGCGCCCGGTA
Organism: Cenarchaeum sp. SB0662_bin_33; assembly: GCA_009840065.1. Lineage (GTDB taxonomy): Archaea > Thermoproteota > Nitrososphaeria > Nitrososphaerales > Nitrosopumilaceae > VYCS01. The sequence continues at coordinate 6,739 of VXON01000099.1, forward strand.
CGCTCATGTATTTAATCTGAATTATCAGATCGTCTGCAGGGGTACTTCCATCAATTCTTACATCATGGCCGCTTACTGACAGATTCAAGCGGTTTGGACTATCATCTTTGAGTTCCAAATCCCAAGAATCAGAAACAAATCCATATTGCACATCTGCTGTATCTTCATTGTTTCCATCTAGTATGGTCACATTCAGATCACCAAACTCAGATATATTCGCATTATCGCTATTACTTGATGTGATTATTTCGGTTATCGTCAATGGGCTTCCACCACAATCCAGAACTGCTTCATAATTCTTTATGATGCCCGCACCAGTCTTCACACCAACTATAGCTGTGCCAGGAGTGTTCGCGCCTATGGCGGTTGTACTACCACCTATACCAATGGAGCATGAGGCAGCATTGAATGTGTTCCAGTTCACCACAATAGTGTACAGTTTTATTTCAAGTTCATCATTGTCTCGGTCGTTTTTCGTAGCGTTTTCAATTAAGAAGAGTCCGAATCCGTCTTTTCTTTCATCAACAATATTGTCGTCTGAAGTAACATCAGCGGGATCCGCAGTACTTGGCCTATGAATTTGGTTATCATCAGTACCAGTAAATAGTAAACCTCGAGATGCATCGTCGGGATTCTTGGTATTTGTGAAATTACCCTCATATATCCTAGTCTCAATCGTTATACTCTCGCCTGCTGCAAGCCGTCTATTATCAAATCTCTCAATTGTATCTAGTTCTACGTAATTATTGGTATTAATCTCAAAGCTACTACTATACAATGTCCTACCATCTATATTTACAAAGTTCACTTCTTTCAATTTTTCCAGCGCGGTTTGAAGATTAGGAAGAGTATCTAATGTTGCAGGAATACGAGACAAGTACTGTGTATTTTCACCTTGATACTCTACCATATCAGCAGTATCCAAGAATACATCTCCCGTACATGTGAATGTCATATCTAAGTCATAGTATTCAGAGCCGTCTTTTCCTCCCCCATTGCCAAGTTGCTTGTAGTCGTAATTAGTTATGATCTTTTGTGTAGTACCCTCAAAGTAGCCTGTGGGGGATGGTGTGGATGGGGTTGTGGACGTGGTCCTTATGACACCCAGCTCATCGCTTATGGCGCTAAGCTGGTTGTTTATGCTTTCCATGTTCAGTCCTATCTGAGCCACCCTCTCGGCTAGTGCCTGTAGGACTGCGCTGTCAGCACCACCACTACCCTGATTACTTATGACGTTAACCTCAATGCTTGATAGTCTGTCCTCTATACTACTGATTCTGTCATTCATCAGACTAATGCTAGCCATTACATCATCAAATCCGGTTATGGATGATTTTATCGTGCTTATCTCACCACTTAGGCTGTCAACACTGTCTTTGACCTCGCTTACAGAGTCATCTACTGATGTCACTGCAGACTGCAGACCGACAATGCCCGCGGTTATGTCATCAATGGCATCAGCCATGCCGGATACCATACTGTTTATGGCATCAACGACACTACTGATATCGTTTGTGTTATCCTCTATTGTAGCAATACGTTGCGTATTGGTCTGTGCATATGCGTCTATTGTCACCGCTCCCGCTATCACCAGTAGTGATAACAAGAGCGCATGTGTCTTTATTTCCATTACAGTGACTTTTATTATTAGTATTTAAGATACAGGTATAATTTATTTAACCACAGCTCAATATTTTATTACCATCCTTGTCTATAATTTTATCCCGGATGCGACTTGTTGATATACGGGTGCCATCCGAGCCCCTCACCATCGGTACAACAACTATTTCTACGGCAGGCAACTGACGCTCCAGGCGCATATTATTTAGTATGTCACCCATGTGGGCGGTCTCCTCACTGCACACCAAAACATTTACACTCGATTTTAATACGGCAGGGCCAAAATCATCATCCAGTTGCAATATTGTATACTGTACATCAGGGAATTTATACTGTATAAAGGAGGTCAGATTTTGCAGTCGCACATCATACTTGTGTGTAATATACTTGCCCCGCCTAAACACAAACTCATCACTGCAAAGCCCGATTATAGTATCATCATATTGCAGTGCGGCAGAGAGCAGTACCTTGTGACCCCGGTGCAGTATGTCAAAGGTGCCACCGGTTGCCGCTACAAGACGCAGTATAATCACTCCACGGCAAACAGCAGAATCGGGCCGGGTACGGATATGGGCGTATCAAGGCCACTCCGCAGAAAGACCTCTAGTATGTAATCCCCAATATCAAGAGGGGTCCAGGGTATAACAACCTCCACATCGGGGGACTGTATCTGTGCACGCTCCAAGAATATGATTGTAGAGTCATCTTGTGGTTTTATCTGCATATACAGCCAGTGTGTATTATTGGTATCAAGGTGCACGCCCGCGCCAAGGGTCACGTTTTCATGTATGGTCAGTAGCGTAGTTCGCGTATCATCACTGTATATCCACACATCTGTAATGTAAGAGTCCGGATAAGAGGGGGCTGCATTGTAGAATATAGATCTCTCTATACCGTACGAGCTGAACACATCGGACTCTGCATGTATGGCTATGCTCTTTGTGTTATACGGCATGTTGCCATAAATGTTGGTTTGTAATGTGTTATCCATATCCATATCACCTAGCATATACGTGTCTACACGCAGTATACGGGGAGGCTCAAAGACATCCCTATACGTTACATGTATTGTGACATTCGTATGGGGAGAGTGGGCCACATCCGATACGGTTACATTGCCCGTTATGATATCCATGTCAGTATATAGTCCCAGCGGCTTTGGGTCTGCCTGCTCAAATATCAGTATAGAGGGTATGGCATCAACAATGCGAATGTCCGGTTCCGGCGACCGTATAGAGAATGGTGATGTTGACTTTGGAGGTATCACCTGTAGTGATGTTGTAGATATTTCACTGTATAGCGGCGTGTCGCCGGTACTACCATAGAATTGTACTAGTATCGCAACATTTCCCACATACGATAGATTGGATTCATTGTGTATGGTACCAGTAACCGTCGTATAGCCATCGGCATCCACGTACTTGTATATCGGATTGGATATGTATACCCGTAATGTACTTGGCGTGTCATATGTCTGGGCACTTATCAATACGGGCACCATCAGTAACATTACACCCAGAGGTACGATGCACAGAACGGCTGATCGACTCATATAACTATACATGTAATAAATCAGTAATATAGTTACTGTTATAATTAGACGATATAGGTGTTATATCGTTGAGTATAAGGGCCGAGCTGCACTGTCACAACTCGTTCTCCAACTTTCATGTGGGAGAGAATGAGCCGCCATACGACTGTAGTGTATCCATAAGGGACCAGCTGGAAAAGGCCCTAAGGCAGAACCTAGATGCCATATTCGTTACAAACCACAACACACTATCAGGGTATGATGAAATAGTACGATGCAAGGAGGACCACTCCAAATTCCATGATATAATGGTGTATCCGGCCGAAGAGATAACAACCGATACGGGTGCCCACATACTAGCATATGGCATATACGATGAGATACCACCCGGCCTTCCGCTGGACATAATTCTTGATGAGGTACGCCGGCAGAATGCCGTATCCTGCGCCCCACACCCGTTCGGACTACTAGATGCCATCAGGGATGATGCCATACAGTGTGACATGATAGAGGTGTTCAACAGCAATAATGTAGATGTAATATCCAATGACCGCGCCGCAGAGTTTGCCACAACACACTCGATGATAAAGGTGGCCGGCAGCGACTCGCATGTATTATCGGCCATCGGCCGCTGCGCCAATACAATAGAGTCATCAAATGATTTAGATTCAATACTAAATGCCATGCGACATGGCCAAATCAGTGTAGAAAAGACCGGATATGTCAGCCGCTCAGAGACACTAGAGCATCTAGAGTACAAGATACGCAACTCACGCCAATACCTTGAGGACTATATAACCGAGCACTACTCAAACTCACGCTGGCTACTTCGCCTGCTGCTGCATACATACAGCTCCAACCCCGACAGTATATTGTGGACACCCGTGTACAAGCTGGGCGTATACCTGATGGGTAGAGTCTCATCAAAGGTGAACCAAAAGGGTGCCGACCCCTCCTTTATGAAGGGCAGAAATCTGGGCAGCATGTTGCGCATGTCCATCTAATTCACCAGCAGGAACCACGCGTCCAGTCCGAGTATCCAAACTCGGACTGCCCACACCAGTGTTCATCTATCCAGCCAAGACCAAAGCCCATCATTATCTCACCCAAGTGTAGTTCTGTGTTACAGTATACAAGGGCGACTGTCCGGTTATACCTGTCCTGTATCTGCATGTCATCTATGTCATACTGGGCTGGCGAGCCCACCGGGCAGAGCAGTCTTGCGAGTACGGCATGTGGCATCTGTATATTGCCACTATCCTCCACATCTACAAGCGGTATGCGTATGTTTGTGTTGTCTATGTGGATGGTATTTCCATCAACATTCTTGGTGACTGTACCATATACAAGTGATGTGTTGTTAGTGTGGGGCTCGCCCAGATTTATTATATTCTTATCTAGGAGGTATTGTATTGTGGTGGTGAACTCATCTGTGTTTATTAATCCATTAGAGTAGTACTGTGTAAACTCTGATATCCATTCAGGTATATACGGGTGAGACTCACAGATGGTTTGCACAACAGGGTTGGTCCAAAAGTGGTTATTATTATAGGTGTCTTGTATTATAGGGGTCTGGTGTATAGTTATGTTGTTTTGTACTAGCCTTATGGCTTCGTTCCGGTTGTCTATAGTCTGCTCTGCAAATGTAATCTTGTGGTGTTCGCATCTATCTAGTGTTATGGTAGGTATGGCATAACTCGAGGTATGGGCATGTGTCACCTGTATTGTGTAATTATAAAAGGTGGCATATACACCAGTATTTATCAGTGTCAGCCACTCGTTGCCTGCATCTATACCTGGCGGGTTGGCTTCCACCTGCCATATAGTCAGCTCGGCATCTGCCATTGTCACACATATCAGGGCAAGTGATGCGAGTGTATGCGAGAGGAGTTTCATGGTATGGTTATGATGCACTTGGTATAATAGTTGTTTTAGATGTATATTGCACGAAAAACATGTCGCTTAAACGCAGCTAAAAAGGGAGATAACAAGAAGCAGATATTGATGGGTGCCGACTTTACAAAAATACAGGATGCTGCCAAGAAGGAATGGTTCAAGTGGGAAGGCGAGTACAAGAAGATGGACGGGCTTGATTCACGACTAGAGTAGCATGTCACTACATTCGCAAAAGTAGTGTTCCGGAGCGGATGCGGTCATTTGTCGGGTTGACCAGACTTGTTGACTAGGCTCGCGCCAAGCCCCCTACTGTCGCCCGGTTGCCGTAGCACACACAGCAGTATTTAGAGCGCGATAACCGCTAAGATATACCTCTTCGAATATGGCATAGTAATGGCCTTTAGTGGACTAGTCCGGATCAAACAATGCTCTGGCCATGATTTTGGGCCGGTTTGAGGGCAAGCAGGCCTCCAATGTGACCGGCTTATATGTCCATCCTGACCCAGTCCGAGCGCGCCTTTTAGCTCGTCAACAGTTGAAATATCGTCGAAATGACATGTACGTTCAGATCAGGCACCATTGGCATTTGGAATATAGATCGGATCCACACATTTTATCCCGATAAGCGATTCGATTGTCTTTGAATTACTCAGAAAATCGCGTTCGTCGATCGTTGCCAGCAGGCATGTTTGTTTAGAGTCATGCTTGCAGGCCTCTACTTTGCAGGTTCCTCCCACAAAGTTGGGTGATGTTACACCACCGCCATGCGGGATAGTCTGTCAGCCCAGTTGCTCTAGCAACCCTGTATGAGTGATTCCGGTTGGCGTCTCATATATTTGAGACCAACAAGGGACAGCCTTGGAGTTTTGTTGGTGTAGTGATATTGATTGAAGTTTATACATTTTAGTGATCTTTTTTATTAAAA
>VXON01000058.1 GCA_009840065.1 Cenarchaeum sp. SB0662_bin_33
CCGAAGGGACTTGCGCACTTCCCCTTTATGTACCTTGAGATCCAACCCCTAATTTAACACATTGTACTTGACTAGGTAGTGCATATTTCCCCAAACAAAAGACTGCTTTTTACGGATGTATCCACGTACTTCAAAAAGCAAAACACTTTCCGATCAGCTGAGTTTTAGACAATTACGTTCTGGGCCGAGGTGGCGAAAGGCCACAACCATGCATCAAGAGACTGTACGGTAAACACCCATGGCAAGGGACGTCTAGGCGTAGAGGATTCTTTATACCCGGCCATGGCACGCGCCATGGTCATATGAAGCGCCAAGCGGAGTCCAGAGTTGTAAAACTGGGATGGTAATGATCTCGCAGGAACGAGTCATTCGTTCTTGTGGGAGGAACTTGGAATGAGGTTGCATGATGCCTGAGCTTTGGCCGGGACACAACCACATTTTTAGTATACTTCCTGCCGAAGAACCCATGCTGAATAATGCAAAAACCTTCTGGCCAATATTAACACACAAATTGATATTTTTTATTACACATCACATGTATAGGGCTCCGGAGAACAAGTTGTGGTACATAATTCCCATACTCTTTGGAGTGATAGGTGGCTTTGTTATCTGGTTTATACTACGCAAGTCGGACCCCAATATGGCAAGGAACTGCCTACTTGTAGGGGCCCTCTCATCACTTGTGTCGATGACGCTATACTTTGCACTAGGTAGTTGGGAGCAGACTGGGCCGCTTCCATGGAATGCTTAACTGATGGATCGTATACCCGTATGTGTTATCACATATTGAAACTGCATCTCCCTGTGGGCCAAGGAAAGATGTGCCGCATATTTGGGCGGACCGGCAAGATGCAACTTTACATGAGTGTATAAATCAATTATATAATCTAGGTTTTCAATATTCTCAACCCCTGAATATCTCATCATATTTGATATTATGATGGGTATTCTACGGCTTAGTGCCAAACATGACATCTCCTGCATATGGGTAGCAAACCTTTGGTTTCTAATGTATTGTTTATTCTCCTTGTAATACTCGTACGTAAACAGGTCTGTCACATTATCCAATACTACCATGGAGACATCATCAAATCGATGAATTGATGCCATCTGCTCTACCACATTGGTGACCCGGCATACCTGTATCCTGTCTAAAGCCGAGTCATCCTGGCATATGTCACGTATTCTTTCAGGCCTAAAGCTCCCGGTGGCATCTATGTATCCTACCTTGTATCCGGCCTGGACTACCCCTGATGTAATCTGTATCAGTGCCTGCGTCTTGCCAGCACCCCCGGGCCCGTAGATGTCAAGTATGGTTCCAGGCAGCAGACTGCCACCCAGGAATCTGTCCATCTCACCAATACCTGTACACATCATGTATTATCATTTTAATCTCCATGATAAAAGGAGAGTATATCCCCCTGGGAAGGAAGGCTTTTATTCCCAATAAATTAAAAAAAACCAAGTGTAATGTCCCAAACAAATGTTCAACGCCCGTTGACAACCCTACAGAAGAATACCAAAAAGAGGGTTACTGTACGACTCAAGAATGAGGTAGAGTACAAAGGAAAGATGGATAATGTAGACTCTTACATGAATTTGATCATGACCAACGCTGAAGAGATACAATCAAGTAAGGTTGTAGGCAAGTATGGTCAAATTATTGTAAGAGGCAACAATGTATTGTTCATCAAACTCGAAAATGAACTCTAACTCATCCTACCTGTTCACGTCAGAATCAGTAACTGAAGGACACCCTGACAAGGTTTGTGATCAAATATCTGATGCATTCGTGGATGCCTACATACGTGATGATCCTGACTCTAGGGTGGCCGTTGAGGCCATGGTGACTACAGGTTTCGTGTCTGTAGCCGGCGAAGTTACATCAAAGACAGACCTTGATGCTGTACAACAGGAGACGATTGTCAGGCAGATAATTCGGGAGATTGGATATGATAACGCCGACTTGAAATTTGATACAGACTCCTGTGAGGTAGTACTTCGCCTGCACCCCCAAAGTCCTGACATAGGCCTGGGCGTGGATGCCACACTGGACAGGAACCAGGGTGCCGGAGATCAGGGCCTGATGTTTGGATATGCCACCAACGAGACTCCGGAACTGATGCCAATGCCCATACTGTTGGCTCACAAACTGACGCGCCAATTATCACATGTACGCCGAACCAAAGCAGTTCCATGGATAAGACCTGATGGCAAGTCCCAGGTATCCGTTCGGTATGAGGGTGGGAGACCCGTTGCCATAGAGACAGTAGTGGTGTCCACGCAGCATGATCCCGACATATCCAACCAGACCATACATGAAACAATAATTGAGCAGGTGATAAAGCCGGTCTTGGGAGATCTGTGGAATGACTCGATAAACATACATATCAATCCTACCGGCCGCTTTGTAATTGGCGGTCCACATGGCGATGCGGGGGTCACCGGCCGCAAGATAATAGTGGATACATACGGCGGCATGTCCCGGCATGGCGGAGGCGCATTCTCGGGCAAGGATCCCTCCAAGGTGGATAGATCAGCCAGCTATATGTGTCGATACATAGCAAAAAACATAGTGGCTGCGGGCTTGGCCGACAGATGCGAAGTACAGGTCGCATACGCCATAGGTATGAGCGAGCCGGTCTCGCTTTACGTTGCAACATTTGGTACCGGCCACATACCGGACAAGGAGATAGAGAATATAGTCCGCAAGAACTTTGATCTGACCCCGTCAGGTATTGTATCACAGTTGAACCTGAAACGACCCATATACCAAAAATCATCCACATACGGCCACTTTGGTCGTGAGGAACCAGAGTTTGTCTGGGAGAGAACTGATAAGGCAGACACACTACGCCGGTCTGCCGGACTCTAAAAAGTCATGAAACTTCATCTGCACCATATCTGCTAGTCTGCTGTGGTCCCCCACAAAGCTGCCCATCATTATATTCAAATCATCTATCGAATAGTATGTTTTCTCATTACAAATGGCCCGTCTATATGCCTCCTCTGCATCCATATGGGTTATTCTTGCGTCCCCCTTGGTGAATATTTTAACATACGTCTTGTATGGTATGATGCGGGGCCCCACCATATCCAATGTATGATTGCAGAACGCATCATCACTTGCGGCCTTTAATACAATACTGACAACATCATGTATGGATATGGGCTGCATCACATATCTGCCCGAACCTGGAATTATTATGCTGCCATCCTCAAGCTGCCTCTGTAAACTACAACTCAGATAGTCATCCTGGCCTATTATGTACGAGGGACGAAATATCACATAGTCTAGTCCTGACTCTTTTATTGCCTGCTCGGCCATATACTTTGCTATGAAATAGTCTAGCTTGGTATCTGTAGAGACTCCAAGACCGCTAAAGTATATGATTCTGGGTATGCCCGCATCCCTGCACCATCTTATTACGCTCTTGGCAGGACGCTGATTGCTCATATAATACTGCAGATCTACAGTCTGCATGCCGCTTCCAACTAGGTGTATTGCTACATCAAACCCCTGAATATACTGTATGATGTCATCAGAGTAGTCTGTATGTAGACTTTTTTCATTATTATATGATGGTGTGACCTTACTACGGGATGTTGAGACAATCTGATGGCCTGCCTCTGAGAGTGCGCGCCGAATATTTTTAGCCACAAAGCCACTAGCCCCGGTCACTAATATCTTCATAAATTTTGTATAAAATTTAAAAAATTAAAAGATACGTATCTGATAAATACATAATGACAAAACTGCGCACCGGCTATACCACCGGTACCTGCGCCACTGCCGGGGCAAAGGCAGCACTAATGCTGCTAAACAATATACAATCATCAGTAGTTCTGGTGCGGCTGCCCCGAGGTGATTATATCGACATACCCATAGAGTCATGCAGCCTGACTGAGCGAGGAGCTAGATGTACAATAATAAAGGATGGTGGTGATGACCCCGATGTCACCCACGGCGCCCGGATTGTAACTGAGATAACACCGGGCATAACACCGAATATAATTACGATACATGGTGGTATGGGAGTGGGAGTTGTAACCAAACCCGGTCTGGGATTAGAGATAGGGGGGCCGGCCATAAACCCCGTACCAAGACGTATGATTCAGGAGAATCTTCGGGAGGTGGATAATGACACAATACAAAAGACCGGCCTACAGGTGACCGTCTCGGTCCCTGATGGCATAAAACTGGGCCCCAAGACCGATAATCCCCGGCTGGGAATTGTGGGGGGAATCTCCATACTTGGTACCAGCGGTATTGTAATACCGTTTTCAACCGCATCGTTTGCCGCTTCAATACGACAAAACCTTGATGTGGCCGTAGCCATGAAGGGTGATACTGTAGTCCTTACAACCGGCAATCGCAGTGAGGAGTATGCCAAAAAACTTGTAAAATTACCGGAACACTGCTACGTGCAGATAGGTGACTTTTCCGGATATGCAGTGCAGGAGTGCGGCAGAAAGGGTCTTGAAAGGGCATATGTGGTGGGATTTATAGGAAAACTGGCAAAGATGGCCGCGGGCGTGTCCCAGACGCATGTAAAGGGCTCCAAGGTAGATATGAAGCTGCTGTCGTGCATAGCAGAAGAGTGTGGAGCCCCTGATTCAATAATACATGACATACAAAAGGCAAATACGGCAAGGCATGTCATGGAGATTATACAAGATAACAGCATATCAGGTTTTTTTGATAAAATATGTCAACTTGTCTACAAGCACATGCAGAGTCGCGCCGGCAGGACATCCTTATGCGTGGTGATGTTTGATTTTGAGGGGACAGTCATAGGAAGCATTCCCAAAATATCACTAGATATCTAGTGGTACAAAGGTATTTTATGCAATACATGACATCCCCAATATAATGAAGGTGGCAGTTCTGGCGATAACAAAGAATGGCAAAAAAATCGGACAGAGACTGACAGAGGCATTTCCCAACATGACATTGTACTCTCCTAAAAAACTGCAGGGCCCCGAATCCGGCATAATGTGGTATGATGAATCTACAACTCAGATGGCCGGAGAACTATTCACCAAATATGATGGCATAGTGTATTTATTTTCATTAGGGGCGGTAATCCGGCTGATAGCCCCACACCTCCGGGATAAAAAGAGTGATCCCGCTGTAATAGTGATAGATGACAGACTCTGCTTTGTGATAAGTGTCCTGTCCGGGCATCTGGGAGGCGCCAATGCCCTAGCCCGCAAGATTGCAGAGCGCATGGGCGCAACACCTGTCATAACCACTGCGGCCGATGTCAACAAGACCATCGCTGTGGATTTGGTGGGCAGGGATTTGGGCTGGGTCATTGATGATGATGTCAACGTGACTCGAATCAGTGCATATATGATCAATCAAGAACCCATAGGCGTATTTCAGGATGCCGGTTCTAAAGAGTGGTGGCCCCGCCCATTACCATCCAATGTCACCATATATGATACTCTAGAGAGTCTCACACAATCCAACAGCAAGGGCTACCTTATAATCACTGATCGCATAATGCCTGATGATATTGCAGATAAATCTGTAATTTACAGGCCACCATCACTTGTCGTGGGGGTCGGGTTGCACTACAATACAACAGCAGACACCATTCAGAAGGGTATATCACAATCACTAAAAAAATATAATCTCTGCATAAAATGCATTGCAAAAATCGCATCCATAGAAAAACCTCGTCCGATACAGGGAATACAGGATGCATCTGACATGCTTAATGTGCCATTACAGCTGGTGGACCGGGGTGATCTTGCCCGGATTCCAATACCAAATCCATCTGGCGTGGTGGAGGAATTTGAGGGTACTCCTAGCGTCTCTGAGGCCGCAGCCATACTGGTCTCAAACGGCAATCTAATAGTAGAGAAGCAAAAATTTCCTCCCGACCTGACGGTGGCGGTGGCGAGAATACTATGAGGAGGGGGCTATTAATTGTTGATCGGGGAAGCAGGGAGCCTGAGGTGTCCAAGGAATTAGACGTAATTACTAAAAAAGTGCATACCCGGGGCGGATATGACTATGCCGATTTTTGTTTTCTTGAGGTACTGCCCCCATTCATAAATGATGCTATACAAAAATGCCCCTCGGACAATCTGGATACATTAACAATAGTGCCATACTTTCTGTATCCTGGAAGAAAGATAAAGGCATGTGTTACAAGTATAATGAAATACCAGCAAAACATAAAGACAAAATTTCTAGTCACCAAACCCATGAGCATGCATCCAATCATGGCGAAACTGGTAGACAGGCGGATAATTGATACACTAAAAAAGAATAATCAAGATATAAACCGAAATAAAACCGATGTGTTATTGATAGGCCATGGCAGCAAGGATATCAACGCTCAACTCTCCATAAATTATATTGTAAAAGAACTACAAAAATCATACAGGAATGTAAGCAGGTGCTTTTTAGAGATAGAGCAGCCGGACATTCGGACTGGAATTGCAAGATGCGAGAGAGACGATCCATTAGTCTTGGTTATAGTATTTTATTTTCTTCACGAGGGCATACATGTTAAAAAGGACATAAAATGCGATCTATTGCCAGCCCTTGAAAGATCAAGATTAAAAAACGCCTACATAACAAACCATATAGGAACTGATGATGCCATGGTTGACTTAATTTTAGAACGGGCACTGGAGGTGGAGGATGCAGACTAGGCAGGGCCAATCCATTGAAGATGCCAGCATGAATATTATTGATGATGAAGTCGGTTCACATGGTTATGACGCATGGGAGTGGCCAATTGTACGCAGAATTATTCACTCTACCGCAGACTTTGATTTTGCCCGGATTAATCGTGTAATCTTTCATGATAAGGCCATCCAAAGTGGTATTAAATCACTTGAGAGTGGCTGTAATATTATAACCGATGTCAATGGGATACCTGGACTGCTAAACAAACGGAACCTGGCAGATTTTGGCAACAAAACCATATGCAAAATATCCGATAACCCCATAGCAGAACTGGCAAAAAAAACCAACACCACAAGGGCAAGGATATCCATGCGTCAGTCTGTAGATGAGATGACGGGCGGCGTAGTGGTTATAGGCAATGCTCCTACCGCCCTTTTGGAGGTCATATCCATGATTCACCAACAGGAGGCTCATCCATCCCTAGTGGTGGGCATACCGGTGGGATTTATACAGGCTGCTGAATCAAAAGCGGAATTAGAATCTATAGATACGCCCCACATAACCAACAGAGGCCGCAAGGGCGGGAGCCCGGCCGCCGCAGCCATAATTAATGCATTATTTAAACTATTACGATCACCTCCTTGAGAATTTTACACATTTTTTTATAATATTTTTAGCCATTTTGTCTGAAAAATACAAATGTCCATATGATGCCATTGCATTATACACAAGTACGCCATCCTTTTTCTGAGTTATCCCCACACCGCGTTGTAGTTTCTGAGCAAATTTGGAGTCCGAATCAATATGCATACTAGAGTAGTGAAATTCATGTCCGTTAAATTTTGATATGCCATCTGATAGTATGCTGTTATGCATTATGCCCTTGGTGTAATTTAATGTAGCTTTTTTTGTCATAAATGTATGACCATCAATTATGCCGGCCATGTTGTATCTTTTGCTGTCATATTGCAGACTCTTACCTAGATATATCAACCCCCCACATTCTGCGTATGTCGGCATCCCGCTTTGTATTGTACTTTTTATTTCATTAATAATGGCATAATTTTTTTCCAGAACACTCCCGCGAACCTCGGGAAATCCACCACCTATGTATAGCCCATTTATGTCCGGTATGCGCCCTGATGTTTCGGGGCTAAAGAATTTTAACTGTGCACCGTTGTTTTTTAGTTTTTCAAAATTATCCTTATAATAAAAATTAAACGAGCCATCCAATGCTATGCCGATGGCTGTGCGTGGTTTTGTTTTTTTATTATTTTTATATGTCCGAACTGGTCGGGCCGATTTTGCTATTTTAATTATTTTATTTATATCCAGATAATCATGTATTTCTCTTACTATCTTTTTAATATTATTATTTTTATTGCTCTCCATGACTGGAATTAATCCTAGATGACGACTCTTCAACTGTGTTATATTTTTTGGTATAGCTCCCAATACATCAATATTTAGAGGTTTTATTGCATCGGCACATATTTTTTTGTGGCGCTCGCTGCCAACCCGGTTCAGTATTATGCCTGCTATCGGTGTATTTTTGTTAAATTTTATAAATCCTAGAATCGTGGCCGCAACAGAGCGCCCTACCCCACCAACATCCACCACCAATATTGCCGGCGTTCTTGTTATATGACACAGCTGATATGTGCTGGCTAGACTCTTTGAGCCATCAATACCATCATAAAATCCCATGACCCCTTCTATTAAGGATATATCAGATGTGGAGTTTCTGACAAGACTCTCCAATACGCCACTCTTTCCCATCAGCCAGACATCCAAGTTACAGGCCTGCCTGCCTGCCACACTGGATAGGTATCCTGCATCTATATAGTCAGGCCCCGTCTTGAAGGGCTGTATCGCGTATCCTTTTTTTTGCAGACCATATATGATGGCACAGCTGACTATAGTCTTTCCCACATTGCTGCCGGTACCTGTTATGACTAGCCGGGGAATATTTTTCATTATACTGTTCTCTCCTTTACATATTTTATCGAGTCCGTTGAGGTGGGGTTTACACCCCGCATGGCAGCCAGATATATCGTGGAATAATCAAGCAAATAAATAAGATTTACCAGCTTTGTCATTATGTGCCTTCCTGACGAGTTAATCTTTGTAAATGGTATATTTTTTTCATTAAAATAATCCTCAAATACCATCCAGCGCTCCTTGGTCTTGCTGTTGTCATCTGTACCCTGTATCATGACGGGATGCACATCCGATGGCATCTCCCAGGACATTATTTCGTTGTGCCCCGCCTCTACCACATCCTCAACCATGGCATGCATCTTGGCGTTTTCATTTAACGAGTTTTTGAACCGTACGGCTGCAGCCTGGAGACCCCACGGATAATAGATTATGGGAATTTTTGTCAGTCTAGTTGCTAAATTAAGGGCTGGATTTTCTAAGGTTAGATTTGTAGATTGTATTTGTATCCTTTTTTTCTGCATTATATCTATGGATTCGTCTATGTCCTGCGTGGTTATGCCCATCTTTAGTATGCCTAGTAGTGCATAGGCATAGGCTACAAATGATGTGCGCGGGGTGTGAAATACATCAATGGTATGATGCGGGATATTGTTTGCCATACACACATCTTTTATTCTGCCGCCGGCCGAGAGAGCCATCCGTCTACAGGGCCGTCTTAATGATTTTTTTAATACGGCCAGGGTCTCTGCGGTATTGCCGGACACACTACTGCATACTACCAATGTATCTGCATCGACGGTTTTTGGCAGGCCGTACCCCTTTACGACGGTTACATGCGTGCTGTGCTTTGAGAGCAGAGCTGCATAGTAGTCTCCTAATGCACCACTTCCGCCCATGCCTGCAAAGACGATATGGTTTACACCATCCGTATCCACAATGTCTACATCTCTTCCTGTGTTGTATGCCTCCTGCGCAATCTCGGGCCATCTGTTGTAGAAGGACCGCATGTTATGTGTATCGTATTTGGCTAGCAGACTCTGCCATGGCATTTCCATTTCTCTTACGGGCGCAGCCCCGTTTAAATATGGATTGATGATAGACGACGTATATGCTTCGCACCATTCTGTGGCGGGATGACAAGGTGGCTATGATAGACCAGACCAAACTGCCCGGCACATTGGAGTATGTTGAGTATGACGATTACAAGGGCGTGGCCGATGCCATCAGAAACTTGGTTATTCGAGGCGCGCCTGCCATCGGGATTGCTGCCGCATTTGGCATGGTTCTGGCTGCCAGACAGAGCCAGGCTGAAACACTAGAAGATTTGTTGCATGACTTGAATGTCGCCCGTATGCATCTAGGGGAGACGCGGCCGACCGCCGTTAATCTGGTATGGGCTCTCAACAAGATATATGATACGGCCAGACTATCTGCTGATCCGAATACCGCCCGGACTGCAGTGTTTGATCAGGCCCTATCGATGGCAGAGGATGACATAACAACAAACAAGACAATGGGTAGGAATGGCTCACAGTTATTTAATGATGGTGATACCATAATGACCCACTGCAATGCAGGAGCGCTGGCAACCGTGGGATATGGTACGGCACTGGGGGTTATTAGAGCCACTAAGGATTCTGGGAAATCAGTACAGGTGGTAGCCACCGAGACCAGGCCGGTCCAGCAGGGTTCAAGACTTACAGCATTTGAGTTGATGCATGATAATATTGATGTCAGCCTGATACCAGACACTGCAGTCGGATACGCTATGGCAAACAGATTGATAGACAAGGTGGTGGTGGGTGCCGACCGAATACTCTCTACCGGCCATGTCTATAATAAAATAGGTACATACCAGGTGGCCACAATGGCCAGACAGCATGGCATACCCTTCTATGTTGCTGCCCCACTATCCACGTTTGACATGGAGAGCGAGCCAAAAGATGTTGTTATAGAGATGAGACGTTCCATGGAGGTCTCGGGGCCTCCCGGAAACAGAACCGCGCCTGAGGGCATCAACGTACTGAATCCCGCCTTTGATATGACCCCTCCCGAGTTGGTATCCGGTATCATTACGGAGGCAGGTGTGGCAACTACACCATATGTGGAATCAATAAAAAAATTATTCAAAGCTAACTTTTAAAACGTTTTTATGCTTTTTCCACATAGCACCAAGCATGTCTGTAACTACGCTTGATGTCGAGAACTCACTGAGGCAATGCATGGATCCCGAGGTTCCATTGAATATAGTTGAGATGGGTCTTGTGTATGGTATAGATGTTAAGGGAAGCGATGTTGATATTACAATGACCATGACTACACAGGGGTGTCCATTACATGATACAATAATACAGGATGTAACACGATATGCCAAAAAGGTACCCGGCGTTGATAACGTCAATGTCAAGATTGTATGGGATCCGCCGTGGTCAATGGATAAGATGACTGCAGATGCCCGGGACAAGATAAAGAATATGACCTCCGAGTCAGGCTCCTTGACACCATTTGACTATGATATTGCTATGCCCCAGGGTGTGGGAAAACTTGCCACACAGGAGGATGGTTCCATGGTGCTGTTAAATAATAATGATCAGGGCTTTATGGTAAATCAAGCTATTGTTGACTTTTGGAAGTGCTGCAACGGACAGAGAAAGATGACCGAACTAGTTGATGTCTTTGCCAACAATACCGGCCTACAGCGTGCCAGTGTCGAGAAAGAGGTCGCCCAACTTGTTAGGCAACTACATGGGAATGGCCTAGTTACAATACCAGACCAGCATGATACCCCCAATGTGACATTTAAAAGCTAGAACACATGTACCGAGCTTGCCCCATCAAATGTAACAGTCACTCCTGATAGGTACTTTATCTCCCTCTCCACTATGGCTCCCACAAAGTCCCCAATCTCTGAGGGCTTGCCCATGCGTCCCATGGGCAGGGACGATATGTCTGCTTCCATATCTTTCATTATCTCCAATGTGCGATCCGTAGATATCAGGCCCGGAGCTATGTTGATGCAGCTTATGTCATGTGTAGCCAATTCGCGACTGGCCAGCTTGAATATCTCTACAAATGCTGCCCTATATGCGCTTGATATGGCCAGATTTGAATTAGGTTCCTTTACAACGGACGAGCTTATCAGAAAGATATAGCCCCCCCTGTTTACCTTTATGCCCTGTAGTATGAGTACAAAACTCAGGAACAGTTGGTTGTGATACTTTAACCACTCTTGTTCTGTTACATCGGTAAATTTTTTGGGTGGCGGCCCCCCTGTGTTTAATACCAGAATATCTGTCTGCGGATTATTGTGTATAAACCGCCTCACCGAATCCAAATCCGAGGTGTTTATGTCATGGTGTCCCACGGATATGACATCATGACTCTGTCGTCGTAGTGAGTCCGAGATGGCATCGCCTATGCCTCTTGTACCACCCATTACTATGGCCTTCATGTCTCTTTATCCTTGGGTATTTTCTTGATGTCAGTTATCTGCGCCAGCACAGAATCCATCCTTACTACCGCCCTCATGTCATTCCACCCTAAGGCTACATACCAATCCCCTGCATCTGTGTGATATTTGGTTTCCAGAGTCTCTGGCTGGCTGGGGTCTATATTATACCTTTTTGCAACTCCTGATACGGCTAGGGCTATGGCATCTTCCTCCTTCTCTAACCGTCGCTTCATTAATCCTATGCCGGGCATTATTACTGTATTATGTAATATTATGCGTATTATAATCTTGATGATGCGGCATAATATCTGATGACAGCGTTGGCTGGACCATTATTATAAGATATGTGGCATCACAATAGATGGAAATGTGCGCATAGAGTGTATCCATGTGCGGTGAAATTACATTGCCGAATGTCGTCCATCCGAGATAATGGTCTTTGTGCATTAACTGTTGGTGGTAATTTACGGTTATTCTACGTACTTTAC
>VXON01000176.1 GCA_009840065.1 Cenarchaeum sp. SB0662_bin_33
AAATTAGTATTTAACTATGACACCATTATTGCTCTATAATGCATACATTTAGTTTTACATGCTCATATATGCCACCTACTCTGTGAGGGGGGTTGAGTATGTACATAAACAATCCTTTACGGTTTATATTATGTCCTAAAAGTTGTTACCATTATGGAATATGTCTATGCTGCCTTACTTCTTCACAAGCTGCAAAAGGATGTTACCGAGGATAATCTCAGGGCGGTGGTCTCTGCATCAGGCGCGGATGTCAACGAGGCCCAGTTAAAGTCACTGGCCGCAGCATTGGCTGATGTGGATATACGCGAGGCTATAAAAGCGGCTCCTGTTGCAGTAGCTGCTGCACCCGCGGCCGAGGCTGCCCCTGCCGAGACAAAGGAAGAGGCACCCGAGGAGAAGAAAGAAGAGAAGAGCGAGGAGACTGCCATGGAAGGCCTATCCTCACTGTTTGGCTAAATAAAATACCTATACACTGATGGGTTTTTTTGATACTCTCAGTTGGGAGTATAGTCTGTGTCTTTTATAATGGACAGTGCTTGATTGTGTGCCTTGAATAGTATGTCGTTTTGTGTCTCTTGGGTCATGTAACCCGATTCGATGGACAGGGACCTAGCTGCAGTAGATGCCTTGGCTAATATGGGCAGTATGGTATCCGGAGTGGCATAGCCTGTCTCCACGGAGAGGTTCACTGCCTCTTGGTGTGATGCGGCAATCATATCGGTTATATGATCCAAATCCACTACCAGCTCCTCCTGAGTATAATTGATACCATCTTCCATGGCTGTATATAGTGAGATGCTAGCCTCTATGGGCTTTATGTCCAGCTTGCCCAGCATGGATGCCAGCTTTTCATTTATGATATCCCCCTTTTTTGCAGGCGTGGTATCCTTTGCTATCCAGATTGTGCCCTGATCTATCTTTGTGGGTATTCCCGCATCCTTGAACTCTGTCAGCATGGGTCCGGGGGCTATTCCGGTGTTGCGTGCTGCCACGACTACATCTATGCTAGCAACATCGCCGCCCCGGGCCGCCACCATGGTCTTGTTTTTGGCCAGCAGTAGGTTTAGCCGGAATGGTGACATGTTGGAGAATACCAGCATGCATTGGCCGGTCAGCTCCCGCAACATCTTTTCAATTCCGGGCAGGGCTAACTTCTCTAGGGCATGAACCACGACCCGGTTCTTTATACTGACAAACTCTACATCCCCCTTTAGCTTCTTTTTTAGTTCCAGAATCTGTGATGCCCGAACCTTCTCCAATCGTATGAGTGCCATCGACTTGTACTTTGTGGACATCTCCTGTATGCTGCAATACATGCGTGTCTTCTTTTCGGGGTATGTGGTACGGTTCTCATGCATTGCGCTTTGCACCCTTTATGATTCCACCCATGGTAGCTTTTATCATGACATCCCGAATGTTCTTCTCCCCGTTGGGGAGCCTCTTCTCTATGGTTCTCAGTATGACCATTGCGTTGGCGGCAAGACTTGAATCATCCATCTCCTGATCTCCAATCTTTGATGATATGGACAATGATCCCCTTACACGAACCCGTATGGATTTTTTAAATCTCTGCAGGAATGTCTCAATGGGCGCATTGAACGGTACGGGAGTGGGCATCTTTCCCCGGGGCCCTAGTAGCTGGCCCAGTGACTTTCCCACGGTGGGCATTATCTGCGTATCTGCTAGGAAAAAGTCATACTTGTTTATGAACTTACGCGCCGCCCTCTTGTCTGTGGCCAGCTTGCCTAATTCATCTGCATCCACCACGGCCGCCGCCTTAGCCTCTCTGGCCTTGGTCCCCATATCTCCACCTGCCAGCACGCAGACTGCCGCGTCCGAGCTGGTCTGGGGTAATTGCACGACTTCGTTTATCTGAAAGCCCTTCTTGACATCTATATCCTTGAATACAACTATGAGCTCCATGCTCTGCACAAAGTTACGCTTCTTGGTGGCCTCCTTGGCCTCCTGTATCATCTCCTGCATCTGAGACTCTTTTATCATACAGGTGCGTTCTATCTGTGTCTCTTAAAATCGTTTTGAAATTTTTTACATGTCATGTCAGTATCTTGAGACTTCTGCACACCGAGTATAGCGTCCTTTTGAGGTTTTTGTCCAACAGTGTGTCCCGGCGGTGTCGCAATAATCTTTTGGCCTCGTCCCGCTCCTCTCCGGGCGGCAGCGAGAGTATCTTGTTCAACATCTCTGAGAGGGACTCCCGTACCCATCCGTCTATTATGGAGTATACCTTTGGCGGTATTATGTCGCATTGATCACTATCTAGGTTTAGTATGGCGGTATAATTGTCATGCTCTATTCTATACACTAGACCCAGAATTATGTTGTCCGGCGTGGGGTTGGTGAGTATCTCCACGGACCTCTGGCCCGTCTTGCCCTGCTCTATCTTGTTTTTGAGTCCCACCATGTTGACCCTAATTCCATTTATGCCGACCTGCCGTCCCTCGATACCTGTTATCGCCCCCACCACAAAGTCCTTGTATTTACCATTCTGTATTGTGCTAAAGACATGTGTACCTTCCTTTAGTTCAGGTTTTCTACCCAGCATAATACGTGATGATGTAATCGACATTTTTAGTGTTGTTTTTTATGCTCTTCTGGTATGGTGTACTAGATACCACATACATATAATCTGATACCGGGACAGATCTGTTACTTCCGGCAACATATTTATTTTTAGTGTGTAGATGTCTGAGTATGGCCATCAATAAGCAGCGCTTGAGCATACGTCGCCAGGTAAAGAAGAGAAAACCGGACTTTGTAAGGCCGGAGAGCTGGCGGTATGACCGGCTCAAAAAGAGGTGGAGAAAGCCAAAGGGCGTGGATCATCACCAGCGCAAGCAAAAGAGCCGGGGCAGGCCCGGACTGGTAAAGATAGGGTACGGTGGACCCCGTATTGCCAAATATTTACACCCATCAGGGTATACGGACAATCTTGTATATCGCACAGAGGATCTGGCAGGATTGGACCCAAAGACCGATGGCATACGGCTTGGACACTCTGTAGGTACCCGCAAGAGGATTCAAATCATAACTGCGGCCATGAAGAAGAGATTCAAGATATTCAACGGGAGGGTGGACATACATGCCGATTAATCTGCGCTCCAAAAAGAAACTGCTGTCCAGGGTTACAGGAGTAGGCATACATCGACTGCGTCTTGATCCCGACAGGCTGGATGATGTGGCCGACGCAATTACGCGGAACAACGCCCGAGGACTCGTAACGGCTGGAATAGTAACAATAAAACCCAAAAAAGGCACCTCTCGGGGAAGGGCCCAGCACAAGAGGATGCAGCGCTCCAAGAGGGGCA
Organism: Cenarchaeum sp. SB0662_bin_33; assembly: GCA_009840065.1. Lineage (GTDB taxonomy): Archaea > Thermoproteota > Nitrososphaeria > Nitrososphaerales > Nitrosopumilaceae > VYCS01. Next base: position 3,327 of record VXON01000176.1, read on the forward strand.
CAAAGCCCGGCTCAAAACAGGGACGCAAGGGGGCACGCACCGCCCGGAAGGCGACATATGTGGCAAAGGTCCGTTCACTGCGTCGACACCTAAAGATAGCCAAGGACCGCCAGGAGATAACCAACCCTGAATTTTGGAGTCTGTACAAGAAGGTGGGCGGCAACACGGTCCGAAACAAGGCCCACCTCCGATTGCTTGTACAGGAAATAATATCAAAACGTAGGGACTAGTCTGGAAAGTAATACATTCTGGTCTTATCCTGTATGCGATTCTCCCTGATGGGTACACCCTCCTTCTGTAGCATGTCTGCCTTTACATGGGTGCCGCCATACCCATAGCCGCCCAGTCTACCATCTGACATTATCACCCTGTGACATGGAACTATGCCCGGATACGGATTCTGACTCATTATGCGGCCTACCACCCGGGAACCATTAATTATACCCGCCGCTCGGGCAAGCTCACCATACGACACAACCATTCCCGGCGGGACCTCCATCAGCTTTTTGTAGACGCGCTCCGCACTGTTCATACGCGTACAACCTCCAGGGAAGTCTCGTTCAGCATATCTAATATCCTCCTTCTGTTGGGACCCATGCTGTCCCAGTCCAGCAGCGCTACATTGGTCTTGGGGTTCCGTCCAATTATGTGGTATAGTAGATTCTCATCGATGTATTGCAGGGCGTGCTTTGGGATTATGCTTCCAAATGAGTACCTTCCATGTATCACCTCGCGGGTGAACCGGTGCGGATAGTGGGTTCCCCCAAAACCAACTGCAACAGTGTGCTGTGTTGTATCATCATGTTGTATGATGGTCCGCTCCACAATTGCGGCTATGTCATGACATAATTTTGCATTGTTCCACTCGGCGGGCGTAGTTCCAACCTCCACGAATATAGATGGCTTGGAGAGGGCAGTTGGCCCATGGTGGGTGGCCTCCAGCGTTATGTCAAAACCTGCAAATCTCTCATGCACACCCCAGAGCTCTTTGAGATATCTCTTTTGCAGTGATGGAAACGGTATGGCCACTTGACGCTCATTCCCTCCCAGCATGGCCTCATCAAAGTTACCCGTCGAGTGGCATGTCAGCGCTGGTACCCCGGACTTTGCCGCATGCCTTGATAAAAAGACAAACCCGTCATAATCAAACTTCGACTCCAGCCAGTCCGCATGTGTGATGGGTGTATCTAGTACAACCAAATCAAACGACTCGCCTCTGTATATGGGACCACTCTTTGTCATCTTTTGTATTAGATAATCTACCATGTTTCTTCCCGCGGGGTCTTGGTCATATGCAACAAGCAGGAGCATACGACAAAATTATATTACTAGAGTATTTATTTCCAACAGTGAATCCGAGGCAGCTTATCAAGAATATGGTGAATACCGTAAAGTTAACCAAGAAACCGGACAAGGAAGAGTACAAGCAGTACATGCGACTGGTGTTACTGGGAATAGGTGCGGTGGGTACCATCGGCTTTATAATTCAGTTTGTCTTCTCGGTAGCAACATATGGGCGATAAAGATGTCTGAGAGTACTTCACACCTGTATGCCATAAAGACCAGTATGGGACAGGAGAAGAAGGTCATGAATCTACTGGAGGCCAAGCTGCGGGCCGGCGGCCAGAACATACAAGCAGTCCTGGCAGTGGAGGACCTGCGGGGCTATGTTGTAATAGAGGCACTCGACTCCAGCGACGTATATCATGCTGTGGATGGTGTGCGGCATGTTCGCCAGCAACTCCGAGGCGAGCTGGAGTTTTCAGAGATTGAAGGGTACCTGATAAAAAAGTCTGCAGTATCCACGCTAACCGTGGACGGCACAGTCGAGATTACGGGAGGACCGTTCAAGGGCATGAAGGCTACTATAACTAGGATTGATCAGGAGAAGGAGGAGGCCACAGTCATACTATTGGATGCCATGTATCAGCTGCCTGTTACCGTGGATGCCAACTATCTCAAGGTGGCATCCGGCTAATGTATGACTTCTATATACTGCACATTTGTAGCCGTTGAAGCCTTGCCCTTAATTTCGGCAATATTAGACAAAGGATTAAATTTTCAATATCATGTATAACGCATATGGGTTCTAAACAGAACGTGTCATCACTGGTTACAGGCGGAGCCGCCTCGGCAGGACCGCCACTGGGTCCGTCTCTGGGGCCTCTAGGCGTAAACATAATGGAGGTCATCAATGCCATAAACGACAAGACCAGAGACTTTGAGGGCATGAAGGTACCTGTAACCGTAATGGTTGATACGGACACCAAGCAGTACGAGATAGACGTGGGCATACCATCAGTAGCCCCCCTGATATTCAAGGAGGCGGGCATTCAGAAGGGGTCTGGCGCATCTGGAACGGAGTGGGTGGGTGATATAACCATGGATTCACTCATAAAGATAGCCCGGACAAAATTGGAGGCATCCTATGCGTCCAGCCTAAAGTCCGTGACAAAGACGATAGCCGGGACATGTCTGGCCGCCGGTGTAAAGATAGAGTCAAAGACACCCGGGGAGATAACCGCCGAGATAAACCGGGGTCTCTGGGATGAAAAAATAGATGCCGCCGTCTAGCTCTTTGGCTGCAGGTATTCAAGATCCTTATCTATCCGGTCCAACTCTACAAAGGTCTCAGTGTTTTGAATGCCCTCTATCCTGCTTATTTTGGCTGTCACCGTATGGTGTAGCGTCTCCAAATCTGGTACATGCAAGGATACTATAATGTCGAACCTACCGGTCACCTCGGTGATGGATACGACTTCGGGTATCTCTATCAGTTTTTTGTGTATCTCGCTCTTGCGTTTTGGACTTCGGTTTATCCCCACTTCGGCGCGGACACCCATACCCAGCTTTGACTCATCCACCTGAATGGTAAATTTCTTGATAACCTTGTTTCGAACCAGACGTTTTATTCGGCTATACAGGACAGAGTTGTTGGAGTTTAGCTTCTTTGATAGGGTGGGCACGGATAGGGCTCCATCATGATACAACTCGTATAACAAGCGACGGTCCAAATCATCATCAATGATCATGATATCTATTACACTTGCATGCTTTTTATCTTTTATATCGTAATCTGCAGGAATTCTGTATGATGTACCACTACAAAATTGTGAATCAGGCGCTAGGCAAAACCCACCCACAATGAAAGTACATCAACGGGGTATGTGCCACCACTAGTGTGAGGAGAGAGGACTGAAAAATTACGCGATATGTGGCTGCCCTGATGGTTATATTAGATGAATTGCTTGGCTTAGCCTCTTGGGTGGCCGGATATGGCAAGACCAATATCGGCTAGATTCGTGTTTGTATGCCCGGTCTTTATCAGACCGTTGTGCCTCTCAAAGTAAGTAAAAGAGTCATTATCATGTATGCATGATGCGGCCAAGTCCCTGTCTTGCAGCAGGCCCCTGTGTATGGCTCCGGCTACTCTGGTATTGCCATCTATACCATCCGTTCCCATGGATGCTATTATGAGACTCTGGTTGGCATTCATCTGTGCAACCCGCAGGACCAGCTCCTGGTTTCGACCGCCCCGTCCTCTTCCCGTGACTCGTACTGTGGGCTCACCACCAAACACAAGACATTCGCCACTTTGTGGTGCTGACTTGACAAGACAATCTGCCACATCCTCAATCATGCCATACTGCTGCGTAGTATTGGTATCGTACCCCTTATCTTTGGCACTGCGCAGCATGGCTTTAAGACATGTGGCGTTGTTTGCTATTATCTGATATGGTGTGGCTTGGTCTTTTGGTGTCTCATCTATGAGTCCGGCAGCACCATCCAGTAGCCTGTCCATTATGCTATTGTGTATGTTTGAAGCCAGATTGAATCTCTCTATTATCTGCAGGGCATCATCAAAGGTGGTCGAATCCATATATGTGGTCCCTGATGCTATGGTATCTGGATTATCGCCCTCCACGTCGGACATTATGAGGGATGCCCCATGACATTTCATGTGGTTTAGCAGCCGGCCCCCCTTTATCTTGGATATGTGTTTTCGAACACAGTTTATCTCTGATATGGATGCCCCTGACTGCAGCAGTGCCTGTGTACAGTGCATCTTGTCTGATAGTGTTATGCCGTCGGGGAGTGCCAACAGCGATGATGCTCCCCCGGACACCAAAAACAGTACAAAATCGTCATGCCTTCTGTTGCTCAGAAACTTTATGGCATCCTTCGCCGCGGCCACACTATATCTGTCAGGATAGGGATGGCCCGCACGATATAATCTGAACCTGTTTCCCCTAATCTGCGGCTTTGAGTCTTTGGGCACTATGACTACTCCGGACTTTACATTCAGCAGTCTGTTTACGGTCCGGCTCATGGAGTCGGCGGCCTTGCCAAAGGCTATAGTGTATACATTGTCATATCTATCCAGACTCATCCAGTCATCATTGATATACAGGGCATCCTTCTGAACAAAGTCTGGTATTATGTTTGCAGGATTGGCCGCGTCCAGCCCGGCTTCAAGTATGTCGATGACATCCTGAACCCGTCTCGTGTCGCATACCTGCGCCCTGTTCGTTATTACCACAAGAGTGGACTATCTGATGTATTAACTAAACATTGCTACAGTTTTGTGCATCTCTGCTCATATGGTATATGGATTGCACGGTATAATATAGCATCATATTGCACGTGGTACATGCACACATCACTCTGTAATAACTCCATGTACACTAATCTTCCATGAACCATCCTTGTGGGTGTCGTGTATGTCTCCCAGCAATTCATCTGCAATGGACCAGCCCGGAGTAGTTCCTGAGTCTACCATATCACTATCTGTGAACAAGAGCCGGTATGCGCTTGCAGGCACATACTCGGGCACATCAAACACAACATAGTAGTTGGTGTTGGCCTCTAGGTGTATGCCATCTTTATGCGTAAATGTGTGCAATCCGGCAGCATGTGGATTGGCACCCTCAAGCGTGCCTAATACCATACCGGGCATGTTCCCATCTGTAGTCATTATACTCACCTCTAAATCTCCTGGCACACCGGCAGAGTCCCCAAACATTGCAGTCACACTCTGCAGCCGGTATCCTCCATCTGCTGCACCTGTCCGGAATCCCTGCGCCGCTGCATCCGGACTGTGGCCAACAAAGAGCGCCCCCGAACCGGTCTGGCCTAGGTTGCTGACTAGTGATAGGCGCTCAAACAGTATGGTGGCGATGGACTCTCCTGCAAACTTACCCGAGTCCCGCAGGCTTGTTATTGGGCGGTGGGGGATAGTTGCCTCGTTGCTGAGCGAGAATTCCTCACCGTTCTCAGTACCCGCATCGTAGGGGTATAGGTGTACATTCTTGTAATGGGACCATGTTCCATCCGACTCCAGTAGTGGCAGACCGGATGTGCCCACAAACCAGTCCGGACTGGGAGCCACCATTGATGCTAGGGTTACGGATGCATGTTCACCGGTTATCATGACCTCAAATACACCACTGGGTGTACCTCCCGAGGGTATGCCTTGTACCAGTACGGTGGTGGCATCTGGTATGGCGGCCGCAACCTCTGCCCTCATGTCTCCGGTCCTACCAGTTTCAGCCATCTGCTCAGTACCTGCGCTTGCTATACCGCCCCTCTCCCAGAAGGTTATGCCGCTATTGTGTATGCCTCCAACAAGTGTGGTAAAGTGGGCTCCGCCAGGCACACCCACACCTGGTGCTAGCGCATCTGTGGTAAAGGCGCCGGTAAATGTCACTCGATATGTGGCAGCCATCGGTGGTATGACATGATACATGACACTGGCAGCAGAGCACTCTGACTGTAGTGACTTTGTGTGCCTTGCATGTATTGTGTGCGGTCCTTCTGCCAGCTGGTGTGTTTTCACCTCTACCTGATACGGTGTGATGGCATCATTTACAGCAGCCGGGGCGCTTAGGGGCGTAAGACACTGGGGGTCCGAGTACAGCATGACCTCTCCATCCGGCTCGGACAACATTACAGATATCGTTGGGGTTGTATCACTACCTATGTAGATATCATCCACCAGTGTACCTGCAGTTAATACATCTAGCATATGTGGCGCCTCCGGGATATCGGTCGCCTCTGCAATACCAAAGATCATACCGGCCCCCATCATTATGAATGCCACATATGGTGCCTTCAAGTCTGTAAACCGGTCCCGATTAGTATTATTAAGAGTTTCTGATAGACGAGGTGTGAAAATCTAAAAGTCCCTAGGCACATACGACTTTTCCTTTAGCCATTCTACCTGTGGTAGTGTAAACCGCCATACTATGTCCCCCATCTCTGTATCCTTAAAGTCCCAAGGCGCAATGATTACGATATCATTGTCTCGAATCCAGACCCGTCGCTTAAGTTTACCTCTTATGCGACCCCGCCGGGTTAGACCGTCAGTACATTTTATCATGACATTTTCACCACCCATAATCTTTAGGACCCGACCAAAGACCTCGCCCTCCTCTGGCAGGCGTATCTCCTTTAGATCACTTTCACTCTTAACCTGACGTTTTCCCATTTGCATAATGGTGTTACTGAGTAATATATTTGGTACCATCCACTATTATAAAACGACTCTACAAAACATCATACTATGTCATACGCACCAAGTCTCACATCTCCAATATGTTAATGCCCATGCCGGGGGCATACTGTGTTGTGTCATCTAAAAATTCTTTTAGTGGCTGTTGCAGAATTATATCGAATGGGAATTACCTACAAGGATGCGGGCGTGGATATAAACGCCATAAGAAAGAGCCAAGAATCCATAGGACGACTGATAAAAACAACCCATGTCAAAACACCCACAATCCACGGCTTTGGGCACTATGCGGGGTTGGTGGAGATACCCGGCAATATGCTACTAGCCACCCACACCGACGGGGTGGGCACCAAGGTTGTGATAGCCAATATGATGAGAAAGTTTGATACTGTGGGAATAGACTGCATTGCCATGAATGTTAATGACGTAATATGTGTGGGAGCCACACCAACATCATTTGTGGACTATATAGCCGCTAGCAGGAACGAACCTACAATCTTTGATGATCTAATCAGGGGCCTCTCTGTGGGTGCCCGTAGTGCGGATGTTCCCATAGTGGGTGGTGAAACCGCCATAATGACCGATATGTTTGCAGGTGATGGTTTTGCATTTGATCTGGCCGGTACCGTGACGGGACTGGTTGCAAAAGACCGCCTTGTGCTGGGCGATGATATTCAGACCGGTGATGTCATAGTGGGCGCCCACAGCTCGGGCATTCATTCCAATGGATACACGCTGGCGCGCAACGCTCTCTTTCCTAGATATACAATACATGACACCATAAGGGGTGTGGGCCGTATTGGTGATGCCCTGCTTACGCCCACCCGAATATACGTACTGCCTGTCCTAAAGATACTGCAGGAATGCATCGTGCATGGATTGGCACACATAACCGGTGGGTCGTTTGCCAAACTCAGCAGACTTGCTAATGTGGGCTTTGATGTGGACTCCCTGCCTGCCGTACCTCCAATAATGGCGCTAATACAGGAGCAGGGAGTTGATGATGAGGAGATGTACAAGACATTCAATATGGGGGTGGGATTTTGCGTAATACTGCCAAAAGATCATGCTGACCGTGCAGTATCCATCTTTAAGGCGTATGACATAGAATCAGATGTCATAGGAACCATAACCGATGTAAAGGGAGTTCGTGTAAACTCTTGCGTACTGTCTTATATTGGGTAGACTGAAAATTTAATCATGGCGGCAGAGGGCAGTATAATAGCAACAATAGTGGGTGTGGGCATACTCTTATTTGCATCAAAACTGATGGCCGAGCTGTTTCTGCGGTTCCACATGCCGATGGTATTGGGCGAGCTTATTGCCGGGATGGTCATAGGACCATTTGCCTTGGGCGCCTTCATTACATGGCCGGATGGGACATCACTGGTGGCCCTCACTCCAGAAATTCGCACGCTGGGTGAGATTGGCGCCATTGTGATACTGTTCATGGCCGGTCTGGAGCTGACTCCCAAGGAGTTTATACGCGGCGGCAAGGCTTCATTTACGGTAGGAGTACTAGGTGTCGTGGTTCCATTCTTTATCGGCCTGCTGGTCTTTCAGGCGTTTGGCTATGATACGTACCAGTCTATGCTCATTGCTACTGCACTGACAGCTACAAGCATAGCCATATCCATACAAGTTCTTAACGAGTTCGGCAAGCTAAAGACCCCCGAGGCGCGCCTAATTATAGGTGCTGCCGTAGTAGATGACATACTGGCCATAGCAGTACTATCGGTGGTGGTATCCATAGGCGCTGATGGAGATCTATCGAGCATATCTCCCATGGATGTAACCTTCAGCATACTTCAGGTATTGGGATTCTTTGCTGCCATGATTCTCGTTGCAGTCTTTGTAATGCCCCGACTGCTGGCCATGAGAATATGGAGCGGGAAGGGCAGCGTAGAGGTCATAGCAACTGCCTCCTTCTTTGGAGCTGCGGGACTGGCCGGTACCCTTGGCCTCTCGCCCATTGTGGGCGCCTTTGCCGTCGGCATGGCCCTGTCGACCGCCACCAAGTTCAAGCAGATTGAGCATTTTACAGAAAAGATTGGCCTCATATTTGCCCCCCTCTTCTTTGTCATAATCGGCGCCCAGGTGGATCTTAGGTCTATTGATCTAAACATACTAATGGTGAGTGGGGTCATAGTGGTGATTGCCATTCTCACAAAATTGGCAGGATGTGGTCTTCCCGCAATGCTGTTCCTCAAGGACAAGTCCCGCGGACTGCGGGTCGGCATTGGCATGATATCCCGGGGGGAGGTGGGCCTGATAGTGGCCGGTGTCGGTGTTGCTGCCGGTTCTCTGACAAACGAGACGTACTCTACAATCATACTTATGGTGGCCATTACAACAGTCGTCACTCCCATATGGCTCAAGGCCGAATACAGAAGGGAGTCCAAGAGGGAAGGTGCTAGCCCTCCCACTCCGCAGAAGAGTTCGTAATACCATGTTGTTGTGGGCATGGCGGGAACTGGCAATTGTAGTGTCATCTCACCGTTCTGAGATCAGGCACAAAAAACCCAAATCCCTTAAAATGAGATTGAAAATTTTTGAAAGTGTTTTGCTTTTTGTAGTACGTGACACATCCGTAAAAAGTAGTCTTTTGTTTGGGGAAATATGCACAACCTAGCCAAGTACGG
>VXON01000021.1 GCA_009840065.1 Cenarchaeum sp. SB0662_bin_33
TGCGCACGTATTATTAACCACATTTACAAGTTCAATTTTGATTGATCATATTGTGTAAAAAAAGCTTGGTTCACACATATAATTCAGCAGGTTTTACAAACCAATAAAAATTATTATAAATTTAATCCGTGGCAGGACGGATATACTCGGTGGGAACTTTGTTTTGGCTTTCGGGCAGGCCTGTTATGCCACCATCAAGACTCTGGGTGACCAAACCGTTTTTGGCAAGAAGTTTGGATGCCATCAGGGATGTCTTTCCGGCCATGCAGACCAGCAATGCCTTTCCCTTGGCATCCTGTATCTCACTCTTTATGTCTTCAGGAATATTCTGCGTCATCAGCATCTCTCCTACGGCAGTTGCCTTTGGTATGAATATCTTTGAAGCGTCAACTCCAAGAGAGCGGGCAATTATATCAACGCCCTCTTCCCTTGGCGTATACTGAGGGTGCACCCAGATTATCCTGGAATAGTCGTCCGCGTTCGAGGATACATCGTCCAGTGAGACCTGCAGATTATCCACATCAGACTCTAACGCTTTTCTATACTTTGCTATGCCATCAGCAATTATAACTACAAACTTCCCGCCCTTGTTGGAGAGGGCCAGCTCCAAGGCAGCATATATTGCCAAGGCGCTACTCTCACCAATATCATAACCCTTCTTAACAAGAAACTTTAACAGATGTCTAGCATTGGCAAAGTCAATCACGTGTTGCTCCGCATAGTCTTCTGGATTATACAGGCCCAACCCCTCAGCCTTGTCCAGGGTTCGTATGCCCGCAACATCCTGTCCGGCCGGCGGGAATACCACATGCACTGATTTTTTTCCATACTTTTCATGTATGTACTGGCTTATGCCACCGGATGTACCACCGGTACCAAATGTACAGAACACCCTGTGGTCTTTTAATGACTCGTTGCGCTCACGAAGCTGCTGATCTATCTCGGGTGCCGTAATTAATCTGTGTGTCTCTATATTCATCTGGTTGTCGTACTGCTCTGTGCAGAACATGCCGTATATGCGCCCCAGCAGTTTTGCTAGGTTTATTATGTCCTGTTCAAGCAGGAGTGGCTCTATCTGTGGGTACGCCTCATCAAATATACCTGGATCAAACCCCATGGCCGATAGCTGTGATTTAATATTCATGGCAGTGGCCTTGGCGGCCATCATGTCGGCGCTCCCTTTCATTCCCGGAGCCGGACAGATGTCCATGTCAAGATCTATTGTATTCACCCTGCCGTCCTTTAACTCCTCAAAGACACCCTCCTGTAGCCTTCGAGAGACAAGAGATATCACATTGATATTCATATCAGATACACTCCCCAGTGCTATGCCAAAGTTTCCAGAGGTGGCCTCAATTATAGTTTGGCCACCTTTAAGATCTCCAGACCGGATGGCCTCCCGAATAATATAGGCAGCAGGCCTGACTTTGATGGAGCCGGTAGGCAGCTCAGAGTCAAACTTCCCCCATACGGCCAGCTCATCGGGCAGCTCCGTCTTGTATACCTGTCTTGCACACTCCTTTAGGATGTCAGTAAGATTCACTAAGGGTGTAGCGTTTACAATGGTAGAGTCATCCATCACATGTGGCATATGTGACCATATCTTTTGTTCAAACTCTTTTAACAATGCATAATCGACATCGGATACCATATCTTGGCAGACTTTTTCGGCATATATAATGTCTGGTGTGTGGGCATTTTACGCACCATTCACCAAGAGTTATTAACCTAAATATAGGCGCCAGAAAGATTTGCCATATATTGCAAGACGCATCACAAGACCGCATGAAGATATTTACTGAAATGGAGAAGAAGTACGAAGACAAAGATACCAACTACTTTGTCGATTTGCTAAAACATCCCGACTACGTGGTTCGCACCAGGGCCACCTGCATATTAGTGGACTTTGGGGGCGAGGACAAGGTTGAGCATATTGCACGGGTTTTAAAGAATGATGACAATGAATTGGTACGGCACGAGGCAGCATTCTCCTTAGGCCAGATGTGCTACTCACAGGGGATTGAACCTCTGGCAGATGCCACCATGAACGACTCGAGCATGTTTGTCCGTCATGAGGCGGCCATTGCCCTAGGCGTTATCGGCTCACCCCAGGCAAAAGAGACGTTGCAACAGGCATTGGATGATCCGGACAAGCCGGTATCGGAATCCGCAATAGTGGCTCTGGCAAATATTGAGTTTATGAATGGCATAAGCAACAATGAAAAGTTTGCGAGGTTGACTGGTGGTTAGATGAAGTTTGCAGTGGGAGTAATCACAGTGATGGGTGTTCTGGTAGCCGGCATACTGGGCATCATAGGAGTTGAGCCTGGCCATCTGCCTGAGCCTGAAATAGTTGAGGTTGAGCCTGAAATAGTTGAGGTTGTAGCTGGGCCGCAGACACACACAATACTGATTGCCGAGGGGTCTAGTTTGGCAGGCTGCGAGAGAGATGACGCATGCTATATCCCCCATACGATTACAATAAACAGTGGCGATACTGTACGATGGAATAATCCGGATGCAGCGGCGCATACCATAACCAGTGTAACGGATATGGTCCCGGACGGTCTGTTTGACTCGGGCCTGATAATGATTGATGCCTCATTTGAGTATACCTTTGAGGAATCAGGTACATATGACTACTTTTGCATAGTACATCCATGGATGGTCAGCAGTATTCAGGTAAACTGATTACATCTTTTGTATTGAGGATGCGCCCTCGGTCTTTGTAACCCTAAAGACATGGTCGACATAGCCCTCCATCTCAACCTCGTGGGATACCATTATGACCTGTTCGCATCGGAGGTGCTCTAGTATGGTTCGCATCTTCTCCATCTGCTGGCGTGAAAAACCATCGGTAGGCTCATCAAGAATCAGTAAATTTGACTTTAACGTATTGGTCATCCGCCTCATTGTGCTGTTTAGCGCCAGACGGTACGCGAGCGCCACGCTGGTCTTTTCACCCCCGCTTAAGCCCGAGACATCAATTCCGTAGCCATCCTGATACAGTACGGGGCCAAACCCCCCATCTATCATGGATGTCTTGGTAAAATCATCAACCAGCATAGAATACCACTCCCCATAAAACTGATCAAAGTCGTATCTCAGGGACTCCCGGACCCCTTTCTCAATCTCGGCAACTGAATTTATATAATACTGCTCCAGCCAGTCCATACTATCCTCGCGCATGTCATGGATGGCCTTGTGCCTCTCGGCCATTTTGATGTTGGATTCCAGTGTATCTATATCATTGTTGATTGATGCAATTCGCTCATCCAAGGCGGCTATTGTTTTGGCAATGTTTTTGAGATTATTCTCGATATCAGATCTGCGCCTATTCATTCTGTTGTATTTCTCCCCCATATCACCGGATGTAGATATCTGTGAGTTTATTTCATCCAAGCGTTTCTTCCCAGACTCTATCTTTTGGGCCGTCTCCTCGTATAGCTTCTTTATAGTATCAAGGTTGATCTCCAGTGTAGATTTTCTTTTGTGTTTTTCTGCCAGTACATCCATACTATGATTATAATCTGAGAGGGCATTGGAGAGTCGGCCTAGATATACAGAGGCGCTCTCGCCGGATACCATGGAAAAGCCTTCAACGGCCCACTCTTCAGGACTCACCGGTAATATATCATTGCGCATATCCTCAAGCCGGGACTTCAGGGCCTCCATCTGACCTGTATCCCGCTCCAGTACCCTGTATTTATCAAGTGACTCCCCATCTAATTGAATTTGTTTGGCTACAGTGGATATCTGGGATTGCAGTGTGTCCTGGCGTTCCCTGGATTTGGCAATGTCATCTTTTGTTTTGTCTAGTTTGGCCCGCCTAGATGCCTTTAGGCCTGATACGTGTGCGGGGTCAAGCTCGCTGTTGCATACATCGCAGCGGGAGCCCAATGTCGATGCACGTCTCAGGCTCTCCTGTATGTTATTAGATTCGTTTGCAAGGGCGCCCAGACGTTGATGTATGCCGGCGAGCTCCTCTTCGGCATCCGACTGACCCTGTCTGGCCGATTCTATATTTGACTGTAGGTTCGATATCATGCCGGCTATCTCGGATGCAGTACGGCCATGTAATCGGTTCTGTATTGTTTGAATATCCCTCTGTACATTTTCAGCCTCGGCGGCCGCCATCATATAGGCATCCTCCCTCTTCTTTGCATCCTGCAGCATATCGGCAATATTCTGCGCAGACATAGTGGTGGGCTGCTCTATACTTGTATGCTCGGCAATATCCTTGTCGAGTTTAAATATATCTGACTCTAACCGGTCCATATCATTCCTGTATTGTGCATATTGTGTATTGTGGTTGTGTATAGTGCTCTGCAGCTGGGCGGACTCGGTCTTGAGAACTATCAGATCATCTAACTTTTGACGAAGATACTCCATGTTACGTTGTACGTCATCCTTATCTGAAAGTAGGCCAGACTCAGTAGTCCTGTGTGTTGTAATATCGTTCTTTAGTGTATACAGTGCGCTGCGCCTCTCCTGTAGGGATGTTCTGTATCCGTCCAGCCCCTCAAACCTGACGGCGGTACTCGCATTGGCATGTTTTATCTTTTTTACAACCTGTTTTATATTATCTATGGATGTAGCATAGTCCTCCATTCCAAATGCTCGCCGTATAATCTCTTCCCGGTCCCTGTTCTCTATTATTGATTTTATCTCTTCCTGTGGCACGTATACGGCATATCTATAGACCTGGCTATTCGCCCGGGGATTAGCATTCTCGTTGAATCCCAGAATCTGTAGCACCCTTGCCTTCAGGTCAGTGACCGAGAGCGGCTCTTTTTGACCGTCCGCCTTTATGTAGGAATCCCTTGAGGACTGGGCAGGTCCACTACTCTTCACATCAATGACGCGTCCGATCTCGTATGTGTTGCCATCAACATCAAAGCATAATACTATCTCACCCTTCTGCTCTTTCTTTGACACCATATCCCTCATCAGGCTGCCACTTCCAAAGAGAGCAAACTCTATGGCCATCAGTATGGTAGACTTGCCCGAACCCATGTCGCCACGAAACAGCATACTTCCACTGGGAAATTCCAGTTTTAGATTACCATAACTTCGAATATTCTCCAGCTCCAAAGATAACAGTCTCATGATACGCCGCCATCACTAATATCCATGTGAGAGAGAACTTCGGAGGTTATACGACCATTATAATCGTTGGACTTTTCATTTGCCAGCCTTGCCTTTCGGGTTGCAGATAGTATGGACTGTGCAAGTCTTACGCCCTGCTCCCCGGTCAGATTATTCCGTTTTAGATTTACCTGTTTTATGTTATCCTTGAACGTGTTGGTCTCAATCTCCTGTACTGTCCCCATAGAGTCACCCCTTATGGCATACTCCTTGGATGTAAAGTCACGCATATGCATTACGACATCTATGGCCCCATCATCCAGCAGTTGCCGACGTATCATGCCGGTGTCAACATCGGTGGTCCGTCCCCGGGCCAGCTCCCCATATACCTTGAGAATTACAACCTTGTTGTTGACAGGTATTTTACTCATCTCTGTTGTAATCTCATTCCGCACATATTCGGATGATTTTGTATTCGCGTCCACATCAATCAGGCGATACCCACATGCAGTCATCTCTATGAAATCTACTGATTTTATTATATCATGATCAAACTCCACCATTACAAAGCCCCGGCGTTCCCCGTTGGCGCTATTCTCCATGTCAGACGGGTGTCCTGCAAAGAGCGCTCCCGGATACACCACGTTGGCATATCCAGGAAAGTGCCGGTCTTGGTACTTATGTAGGTGACCGCCGGCATAGTAGTCAAAACCACCGGGCAGCAGCGACAGTGGCATGCCCTCATCACCAATTGTGTTAATCATCTCTGTTATGCCGCAGTGAAAGAGAAATATGCAAAGGCCCTGCTCGGACTCGGGTGGCTCCCTAGCTAGAGCATCATAATAGTCCCGGTCCCGACCCGTCTTGAGTCCCCCTATGCCCGCAATCCTTACGCCGGTCTTTGAATCTTTTACAAACCCAAGACTGATGTCTCCGGACTCGAGCGATGTCAATGGGGGCTTTATCATGTAGCCGGCCGACACGACCAGATCGATAACCGAGTTGTCTATTGGTGAAAAGTCATGGCTGCCGTATACGGCATAGACAGGTATGCCGGCATCATGCAGTCGTCGGAGCTGCTCCATGGCCATCTTCTGGACACGCATCTCTGGTATGTTGGTATGAAATATGTCCCCGCACATCAGTACAAAGTCCACATCATCGGATATGCACCTGCTTATCGAATCGGTAAAGACACGCCTCTCCAGATCCGCAAGGGCATCAGACCTGCCATACCCTAGATGAATATCGGCAAAGTGTGCAAACCTCATTAAAATACCTTCATCCTTGGCTTGCTGCCTGAAACCTTTTCAACCACATCCTGAAAGTTTGGTATCTTGATGGGTAGTGCAAATGGAACATATATGCTGCTTATTATGGCCTCGCCCAAATCCAAGCCCGCAATGTTGCGATCATCCTCAGACAGGTCCTGGGATGCCGACTCGATTATCGCCTGCCGCTCCAGCTTCAACTCGTTACCCAATATCATCTTTGTATTCATGTTTGCCAATATGGTCTTTGGTATGACGCTGCTCAGCTGTGTAATGGCAGTAAGACCTACCTGAAACTTACGCCCCTCCCGGGCAATCGTAGAGTAAATGTTGTTTCTGGATTTCAAGACATCCTCACCGATAACCCTAGGCGCCTCCTCTATTACTATTGTGGCAACGGGTTTTTGGTGCAGCTTAGCCTGGGCGCGCGCAGTCTTGTATAGGTTTAAAATGTCTGATGCGATCATCGAGCCTACAATTAATTCAGCTTCATCACCAAGATTGGAGGTGTCAAGTACTACAATCTTGCCGGATGCTATGTTTCTCACAATCTGTTTGATCGTATTTTCACCGGTATTATTTTTAAATACGTTGTGGTTTGACTCTACAATATTTTCTTCCTCATTTATCCTCAACCCCAATGCCTGGCGCAGTTTCTGCTTTAAGACACGAACAGCAGTGTTACTCATGGCATCATTCTGGTTATCAGAATCCGGATTCGTGTCTTTATACAGCATCATCTCTGTGATCCACTTCTCCTTGTATTTAGAGTAAAACTCGTACATACTGCGTTCCTGAGCCTCAGAAAAATTTAAAATTCCATCAAGGTGGTCGGGCCGTATCGTATTTAGATTAATTATAAGATGTCGCGAGCCCGGAGGTGGGTTTGTGGGTGTATAATATACAAGGTTGTTCCTTGAATTGGGGTGGTCCTTTAGGCCAATATCCTTCTGCCCATAGTATTCATTGTGCGCATCAAGTACTAGCGCCCCCACCCTGTTGGAATTTAACAGGTGATACAGTATTGTCTTTACCAGATTGGATTTTCCCCGGCCGGTGGTGGCGGGTATCAGCACATGGTGTGAAAATATTTTAAAGGCATCCAGCCACACCTCCGCATTAGTGAGCACTTTGCTGCCACTGCGTATGTGACCAACAAATATTTTGTCGTGGTCCCCCTTCTGAAGAAATTGTAGATCCTGTGTTGTTATCATCCGCAATTTGTTAAAAAATTTGGGTATTCCCTTTGGAAGAAGAACTGTCATGTCAGAGTTTATCCGCGCTAGTATCTTGACTCTTGCAAGTACATAATTTACAAAATCAGGCTCATAAAATTCAGAGTCCGTCACCTGTTCCTCAAGTACCACTCCGGACATCATCTCATGTAGACGGGAGTCCATCTGTGAGCCGTATCTCAGATCAAACACCTGCAGAATCAGAATGTGATCACTCTCCTCAGAGACCAATAAATCTCCAATCTCCAGGTATGAATCTGATTTCTGGCGTAGCACTATGTCCCTGAATGAACCTCCAACTATCTGGCCTATCATCAGCTTGTAACCTCATTAAGTCGGTCATGCGCCTGAAGTATTCGGGTATGCTCCATTATTTTGGAAAGGTTCCCGGTTCGTATCCTTGACTCTAGCATGGCAGTATATATCTTGATGTCGTCCTTTCTCACCTGCGCAAACCTGTCGGCAACAACCAATCCATACGGATATCCCAGAAATGACAGGTCCTGGGAATTTGTTGCCAGACTTGCCATTATGTTGTTTATACGCGCATCATCCATTTCCTGATGTTGTTCCTGTAGTATCTCAAACCTAAATGAAAATCTAGCCGCCGGGTGCAGCTTTACTACCATTACAAAGCCAGGATCATGCGGAGATACGCCATCAGCCACATTAATGCGCCATCTATCGTACCCGGTCTGCTGCGATATGTCACTTACCCTGTTTAGCAGAGGCTCGCCACTCCTAGTCAGCAGCCGGGAGGTCTTGGAGATGGCGCATACTGTTACATTCTTTGATTGTGCCTTCTCAAACATAGCATTGGCATACCTAGATTCAATCTTGTCCGGGGTGGTTAATGAACCGTCCATTACAAGAACATCACCATCAGAGAGCGCATCTAGTGCAATCATTCCCAAGCGCCACTCTGCAAGGCTGCGTGGGAGTGTATCTATGCGGGGATCATCAAAGGTTACATTATTCAGGGCAGCTGTAATATCATTTGAATCCGGCAAATCCATGTTGTGGGAATTTCTTGACATGCGCAAAATTATATCATGTATTATTCCATTCTTTGCTGCGCCCTTTACCCTCTTTTGTATGCAGGAGAAAAAGTCCGTGGTCAGGCCCTGCGTATTGTGTACCTGCTTTTTTCCTTGAAATATGCAATAATATACACGATTAAAGGATATGGTGAAGTTTGGTGATTTTGTAATGGTTCCATTACCGCCATCGACAAATGCAATCTTGATGGGGGTGTTTGCTGGTGAAATCTTTCTAAAGTTTGAAGGTTTTAATTCGTAGACTTTTCTGTCCTTGGACGGTAAAAGCACATCATCATGGGGCAGAAATTCCAATGAGTCGTTTAATTCCTTGGCTAGATTAGTCAGGGGTTTAAAATTAAGCATGGTATGGCATATGTTTTGTACAATTTAAAGCGTTGTGCAATAATATTGATAATATCAATAATGTTGTTAATATCAACAGTACCCAAATAATACAAATTTATCATCTGACGGGTGCATTATAACCCAGAATGGTTGTAATATTGGGCTGGAAATAACACAGATGGAGTACGCAGTACTTGATTTATTTTTAATGCGAAAATAAAATAATTTACAGCGTTAGAAAACATTGCATAATTTGCACTTGGTCAGATCAGCATGACATCCATACCCCGTGACGAAAGTTCGTGTTAACGTACTACACAGAGTCATTCCCAGCGACGATATTTCGATCTATAATATTTTAAAATAAGCATTTTTGCCCAGACAGGCATCTGAAAATAGATGGTGCGCAGAATCCCCCACCCCTTGTGGCGCTGATCACTGTCGTAATGCGCCTAAATACTTCTATACAGGTAGTTGCAGATATTTAGTGAAGGTAACTGATATTCTAACCACTTGTCTACATCATCGTACATATTGATGTAGGGTCCAGATAGCACATTCATCTTCAACTGGCGCCACAATTCTTCAATGGCGTTCAGGTCAGGGCAGCCGGGGAGAAGGAATTTCAGTATCACCTGATCTCCCAACTCTTCTACGGCTACCTTGATGTCTTTTGCACGGTGCTGCGGCGCTCTATCCAGTATCATGAATACCTTGCCAAATTTCTTGCATGTATTTCTTAGGAACTTTTCGAATTCTGTCTTGGTAAAGATATCATACCTCTCAAAATAACCATCATCATCCAGGATACAAAGACTATGGTCTTTTGATGGTTTCCAGTGTAGGTGTAGACGGCCCACTTATGTTTGGGTGTACACCTTTCGTGCACGGATATCTGCAATTACTATGGTTATACATATAGTGTAGCCCTCACGTTTTGTCCTTTCAATAGATTTTTTGATATTTTTCTGGAACTTCTTAATACATCTCTTGCTGGCCCTTTTGACATGAATACGCACAGGAACCTTCATCGTATACCCCCAACTCTTCATTATTCTTCGAATGTATGAAATGCTGAAGCTCACATTGGTTAACTTGAATATGTGGTCATGCATCTCTTCTGCCGTCCAATATTGGGTTTCCCGTCTTATTTTTGGGAATTATATACTTAAAATCAATCTTTATATATCCCATGTTTCTTAGGTATACTATGCAACAAGCACCCGGTAAAAGCCACCGTGAAGGAATCACACTAACGGAATTGATACAAATATTCCCTGATGATAAGACGGCAGAGAAATGGTTTGAGGGTAACATATGGGGTGACAAACCGTGTTGCCCATATTGTGGTAATACAAATATCACAAAGACCCATAATCAATCACAGCCATATTATTGCGCAGGATTGGGGAAATGTCATAAGCGGTTTAGTGTCAAGGTTGGCACAGTCATGGAACACTCACACATAACATATCAACAATGGGCAATTGCGACATACCAATTCATGACTAATGTTAAAGGTATTAGTTCAATGAAACTGCATAGGGACTTAGGCATAACCCAAAAGTCGGCATGGTTCATGGTTCAACGACTGCGTGAATCATGGCATACACTGGCAGATACCGATAAGATGGAAGGGCCAGTTGAAATAGACGAGGCATATTTTGGCGGCAAGGAATCCAACAAACATGCAGACAAGAAACAACCCCACAGTCAAGGCGGAGCAAACAAAACCGCTGTGGTCGGAATCAAAGACCGCAAGACAGGTACAATACGAGCCGAACCCGTACCAGAGACGACCGCTGCCCGTCTTGGTGAATTTATTGAACAAAACACCGAGACGGGAGCAACCCATTATACGGATGAAAATAAGGCATATCAGAATCTACCTAATCATGTAACAGTGAATCACTCTGTAAGTGAATATGTCAATGGTATGGCACACACAAATGGGATAGAATCTTTCTGGGCTTTGTTAAAGCGTGGGTATTACGGCACGTTCCATCACATATCCACCAAGCATTTACACCGTTATGTTAACGAGTTTGCAGGACGGCTAAACATACGGAATCTAGACACTATAGACATGATGGTAAGTTTGGCAAGGGGCATGATAGGGAAGAGGCTTACTTATGTGGCATTGACTGCTTAGGTTCACTGTGATTTTTATATAGGAATTGCCTATAATACTATATGGCAAACAACGATGATACATATACTACCCGCAAAGATCTTAATGAGTTTACCAAAAACTTAATTGATCAACTCAATGATGTTTTTAATTACACTTTTCATAGATTTGATGATCTGGAGGACAAACTTGTTAATATTCAGACCAGACTTGTTAATGTTGAAAATCAACTCCACATGATGAAAACTGATGTATCATCTGTCAAGAAGGACACAACCATAATTCCAAATATTTTTGAGATGTTGGAAACGGATGGTGAAGATATAGCACAGATTAAATCACGTGTGGCAGATTTAGAGAAAGGTAAAACTGTGTAATTATTACCTAATCTGTTTTAGATTAACAAGTGCTTTTTCATTTATCATATATCCTAACTTTTTGTTTTCATTTCTTAACCATGATATTGTGTACAAATGTCGTTTTAGTTTATTGCACGGACCGCATAACAAAATCCTATTTCTGAGTAAGTTTGAGCCGCCATCCGCTCTAGGTAATTGATGGTCCAGTTCCAAATATCTCTCATGTAATGCATGACCGCAACCCTGACATATCGAACCGTGTCGTTCCAATAGGATTTCTTTCTTTTTGGCGTTTGTATATGGATCCTGCTCCGTATCGTCAAATTCTTTCATTCCGACTTTTAGGAACGGTACGGCTTCATACCCCCCGTCTGTGCGTTTGGGTAGTTTGGTAGTATACGTTATTACACCTTCAGTTGCGATAAGATCCTCACGTTTGTCATGTATAGTGCCTAGATAACCCTCTTTCTTTAGGCGTTGTATGGTAACGTCATGCGCACCGTCCCATATGTCTATTCCAATCCACTTGCGGTTTAGCCGTTCTGCCGCCACGCAGGTGGTGGCACAGCCGCAGAATGGGTCTAGTACTATATCATTAGGGTTGGAACTGGCCTTTATGATGAGTTCATAGAGCGCAAGGGGTTTCTGGGTGGGGTAGGAAGTCTTCTCGGCGGAGTTTGCCTCCAACCGTTTTATGTCAGAGATGATGTCCTCGACCGCCGTTCCCTTTGTAGATTCCAAGTACCGCTTCAGGCTGGGCATTCCGTTGTCCTTTTTGGGCCAACTGACAAGCCCGGCCTTGTCCAGCGCGTCAAGCCTAGCATGCACGGAGGGGTATCGCTTCGGCCACCCCGGTATTAGTTTCTTGGCTATAATGAAGTCATTCATACCCCCCTTAGTTGGGGTTCTCCAATGGTTGCCGCGCTTCCCAACATCTACACCCCTCCAAGGC
>VXON01000193.1 GCA_009840065.1 Cenarchaeum sp. SB0662_bin_33
CCTCTTGCATATCAGCCTTGTTTACGTGTACGGGGGATGTTTTTTTGCGTGAGTTACCCCACTTTTTGGCATATTGTATTGTCTGTGATGGGCTTAACCTCACACCTAACATGTAATCACAGAGCTCCCTAGTAGTGAACGCACGGCCCGCGGCCTGTCTGCAAGTGCCTTGCGTATCTCATCTATGTTCTAGGGCAGCCTTCCATACCACAATGTAACCGTACGCGGGTCGCACGAACACATGACCGCAGTTGCTGTAACAGCAATATCCAGCTTAAACAACACCATCATCATACTCAGTCTACGTGCAACACGTCCTGATCCTTCGGAACCAAGTATTTGTTTTAACAGTTCGACATCTGCCATACTATAGGTAAAAATAAACTAATTTATTAAATTTCCTGTTAAGCGGTGTGCGGAGCACGCCGCGCCGGGTAATGTGTGTAGTAGTAACGATCTTTATAATGGCAAAATCGCCTTATGTGCTAAAATTAAACTACAGAAACTTATGCACGCCGCTATATATCTACATCAACTTCTTCCTCTACTACCTTCTTGGTTTTTTCTTGGATTTTTTTGCTGCCTTCTCTTCCTTTGCTGCCGATTCCTCGGCACTTCTATCCTACTCTACTTGCTCCCCTACTGCCACCTCTGCCGTCTCCTCGTGAATCGTTCCGGCCGGTTCTGTGTTTTCGACCTTTTCTGGAGCATTCTCCTTGGTAGGCTCAGTATGAGGCAGTAAAAGACCAGCAATCATCGCAATAAACATCTTTAATACAATCACAACGAGCACCCCCAATTGTGGTTATATACAGATTTTATCATCATACTTTGGTACGGTTGCTCGTCAACATGCCAATACATCGTACCTTTTAGTTATAACTAGGAAAGGTAGTTTTTCTACACTAAAAGACCTAATTTACTTGATTCCAACTAGTTACCTAGGTTGCATCTGAGGATTTTTTCACGCCTAGCATCTAGGCGTAAATTGGCACTTTTTCACTTTCTGAAAGACCGTTAAAACATATGATTATCTGGACGTTTCGGCTTCCTGAGTGTTTGGTGCCACGCCAAACCTGCCGTATGGGGGAGGTTGCGCACGTACGGACAGAAGCCGGCCGCCAAACCGCCCCATGATAGTTCTACTGGACTCTGCAGTGCTGGTTGCAATAGTTTACTGGGCGATTATTGTAGCGATTTTAAGCAGTAATACTATATGATGGCATGCCAGGAGGCATTCTGGGGGTTAGCCTGTTTATTAAAGAAATATTGTGATATGTAGAATTATTTAATTTGATTAAGACAAGCAACCACACACATTTTTTGTAGTTTATTTTCATTATCTATGTTGGCTTGCCAACAATAAAAATTATACATTAGACATGCAGTAGGGTTTATACGTAATTAAAGTCTATTTTGTTTTATTTAATAATTATAAAAAACGTATCATATTTGATATTTAACTATATAACTAAATATTGGCACTCACTTATTCAGCTGCATGAAGCAGCTTGTTAGCGACTTAAAAGAGAACACTGCCGTCGCATCGTATTTTGTGTTGGCGGAAAAAAAATCTATCATGGCCAAACAAGACGGGGTGAACTATTGGTTTGAAATGATACTATCTGATAAGACTGGCCGAATACCGGCCCGTTTCTGGGGAGACAATAATTTTGCAAAAATAGCAGAATTATTCGATTCACTGTCCATAAACAGTGTAGTGTTTGTGGAGGGTAGGGTCTCTAATTATCGCGGTTTATACATATCGGTAAATACCAACAACAAACTACACGCAGCAACCGAATATGATGAGGCTGACCTAAAGATGGTATCGGATATAGATATTACACAGTTAAAATCCAAATTTATAGTGGAGATAGAGTCCATACAGAATACCCCACTAAAATCACTACTAAATTTATTTTTCAAAGACAAGGCATTCTTAGAAAAATTTACCACATGGCCCGCTGCAAAGTTCCACCACCATGCTTACCAAAGTGGACTGCTTGAGCATGTTTTAATCATGATAAATATATCAAAAACAATATGTCAAAGTTATCCATCACTAGACGCAGACCTGATAAAGACAGGATGCATTCTACATGATATTGGCAAGATCGCACAGTATGAACCGGGCCTAAGTACAACGGAGACACCTGATGGGAAATCCATGGGCCACATAAGCTTGGGTGTCATAATGGTAACGGAAAAAATTAAAAAATTACGAAACGATGGTATGCAATTTAATAATGATCTGGAACGTCAGATATTACATATAATACTGAGCCATCATGGCAGGCTAAAGTACGGTTCGCCAGTAATACCACAGACACCTGAAGCGTGGGCGGTTCACCTTGTGGATATGTGTGACGCATTTGTAAATCACGAGGTGAAAAAACCAGGAGTTGCAAGACAGGATGGAAGATAAACGCTGGCCATACGTCACGCCGGGAATACCCGACGAACTATTCCAAAGATGTGAAAGCGTTCCCATAACCAAGGAAGAGGTCCGTGCTATACAAATCTCAAAAGCTCGTATTACCACAGGTAATACCATCTATGATGTGGGGTGTGGCAGCGGTTCAGTCTCTGTGGAGGCAGCCATTCAGGCAGGACCTTTGGGTGTGGTATTTGGCATAGACCACAACATTGACGCTGTAAATACCACCAAGAATAACGCTTCTATATTCGGTTTAAAGAATATAACTACAATACATGGTGAGGCCGCCTCTGTCATACCCACACTACCCCCTGCCAATATAATACTGATAGGGGGAACTGGTGGTGATACTGCAGACATACTAAATTTATGCACACAGAGACTGGTACCTGGTGGACGCATAGTTGTGGGCATGATATTGATTGAGACCATATCGCAGGTTTTGAGTGTAATTGATAACACGGGACTGGAGGATGTTGACATAACCCAGATAACAATACTCAAGAGCCGCCGGACCGGTACCGGTACCATGATGTTGGCCCGCAACCCTGTTACCATAGCATCTGCATCAATACCCCTTTAGCCTTTTAATTGGGTACACCACAGGTTATATCATAATGTTCAAACTTACCGCCATAGGGGTTGGTCCCGGCGACCCCGAGCTGCTGACAGTCAAGGCGGTGAGGGCCATACAGTCCGCGGATGTCATAATGTGTCCCGCATCTGCCGAAGATAGGCCAAGCATAGCCTTGGCAGTGATACAAGGCTTGTTGCATGATGGACAGACAATAAAGAAGCTAATATTTCCCATGACCAAGGATTCTCATACACTACAGTCGTCATGGAAAGAGAATGCCGCCAAGATGGCTGCAACAGTCAGGAGCGGACAGAATGTCGTATACATTACAGTGGGCGATCCATATCTGTACAGCACTTGGATATACATGCATCGTGAACTTATCACTAGGTATAAGGACGTAGACATAACCGTAATACCTGGCATTGTATCCATGTTTACATTTGCATCAAAGGTGGGGGTTAGCATCGCGGAGGGTTCAGAGAAGGTATCTATAATACCATCGTGCTACGATCTGCACTCTGTATCTGAGATAGCAAAGAACTCGGACACGTTGGTGTTTCTGAAAGATGGCAGGTACTTTGATAATGTGATCACGGTACTCAGGGAGTCTGGTTTTCCTCCCGATTCCATCTTTGCCATAGGCCAGGACCTAGGCACTCCGGACGAGATAATCAGATGCTTAACACTAGGAGAGGTGGACAAGGGCGCATTGACAACAAAATATTTTTCCATACTGGTGGTGAAGCGTGTCTAGGGTCTACTTTGTGGGGTGTGGACCCGGGGATCCTGAACTTATAACCGTAAAGGCTCAGAGGCTGATTCGCAAGG
Source organism: Cenarchaeum sp. SB0662_bin_33 (assembly GCA_009840065.1). Taxonomy (GTDB): domain Archaea; phylum Thermoproteota; class Nitrososphaeria; order Nitrososphaerales; family Nitrosopumilaceae; genus VYCS01. The sequence continues at coordinate 3,849 of VXON01000193.1, forward strand.
CTGACAAAGTTGTATACTCGGGTTCCCTGATACCACAGCCCGTGCTTGACATGTGTACGGGCACACTCCATGATGCCTCCGGCATGATTCGTGAGGAGATAACTACCATACTATATGAGGGTGCCATCTCCGGCTTTGTGGTGGTACGCCTGCATGATGGCGACCCTACGATATATGGTGCCATCAAAGAGCAGATGGATGCACTACAGGCTAAAGGTGTAGAATCCGAAGTAATACCTGGAGTAACATCGATGCTGGCATCCTCGGCCGCCCTCTCTACACAGCTGACACTACCCGGCATCACGCAGACCATAATAATCACACGTATCGAGTCCCGTACGGATGTTCCTGCCAGGGAGAGCATCAAAAATCTGGCCTCCCACAACTGTACAATGGTACTATATCTAAGTGTGCACCTGCTACATAGGATAACCCGGGAAGCCATATCAGGTGGATATAAACCAGACACACCTGTAGCGGTGGTGTATCGTGCCAGCTGGGAGGATCAAACAATACTAAAAGGCACCTTAAATGATATAGCATCCAAAGTTCGCAGTATGGGCATAACCCGTACCGCCATAATAATAATAGGGGATGTTGTAGATCCTAAACACTATGAATACTCCAGACTATATGATAAGACATTCAGTCATGGATTCAGAAAGGCTTCAAAAGAGTAACATCCTCTGTAATGCCCAACTGCCTCAGATGGGGTGTAATGTCATGTCCACCGGACGTATATATCGTTAGACTGCCCCTACCAATGCTGTCAATTTTATCGACTACCCTCCGGGCTACTATATTGGCAGGATTCACAAATGTAATATCAGGCCGTATCTTCTCCATCATGTCCTGCAGAAATGACAGGTGCGTGCTAGATAGTGTGCAGACACCCCATACATCTTCTAATATCTCTTTTATGGTATCCTGTGTGGTGTTATAATCATTTAGAAATGCGCCGCTCTCTACCAGACGTACAAGACTGCCTGCATCCACCTTTCTTATACGGACTGTTGAATTTAGTGATTCGGCATATCTCTCTATGTAGTCATGCTGCACAACAACACTTGTGGCCAGCACGGTTATGGTATTATCCTGACTTAGTCTTGATGCCTGTAGTATGGGCGGCCATACTCCTACCGTATTGTCGTCTTCTACATCACATAACAGGGTAGGCGTGTTGGAACCTACCACCACTACATCCGGAGCAAACGACTCTCGCATGCCCCGTATGGTTCTATATACTATATTACACAGGCTTTGGGGTGATTTTGTCCCGTATGGATGGTTCCTTGTATCTGCATAGTAGATTATATCACACTTTGATATCTGCCGTATGGCGTTGACTATGCTTAATGAACCTAGTCCGGAATCAAAGACACCAGCACTGACCATTCTGCAAATTTTCAAGTCAACTAAATTTAATTTTTAGTTTATCATATTAAACTAAACGCCTTAAATGCTGTTTCATAGATCTTTGATTATGACAAACTTTGACAAGTCATGGACTCGGCCGGAAAAGCCAGGTGTATCAGAGAAACTCCGCGACTCAGTAAAGAATGAGGGTCCCCTAAAGCCCCGCATGCAGGCTGGTGTTAGCAAACTACAGGCACAGATAGCAAAACTGGACACAATGATGAAGAAGATGCGTGATCGTGACAATAGACTCTTCCAAAAGATAGTCTTTGCCATGAAGAATCACGACAACCAGACGGCAAAGATCTTATCCAGTGAGCTAGTTGAACTGCGCAAGTCCACCACTATGATTGGGCATGCCCGTATGACACTGGAGCAGGCGCAACTTCGTCTAACTACAATGCATGATGTCGGTGATGCGATGGCGACAATTGGACCTGCCATGGGCACAATGAAGAATCTCAAAACATCCCTGAGCAAGTTTATGCCAGACGCAGATGCAGAGATAAACTCCGTAACACAGACACTCAACGGCTTAATGATGGACTCCTTGGCTGGTGAATCGTTTGGTGCAGAGCTAGATGTTCACACCGAAGAGACCGAGAGGATACTACAGGAAGCTTCTTCAGTTGCCGAACAACAGATTGGAGAGAGATTCCCCTCTGTACCATCCCAGATAGGTACGCAATCCACATCTACAATTGAGTAAAACCCTAGGTTTTTCTTTTTATTTTTGATATTAGCCCCACAATTTCTCTTTAAAGGTCAGTTTTTTGTTTAACATGTAGTTGCCCAACGCCGCAGTCAGCACTCCGATACTCAACGATGCTGGATATGACCATCCACCCTCTACAAGTGAGAATACGATACCTAGCTGAACGGCGGCCCCCAGCGAGCTGAAACCAACAAATTTTGCGAACTGTGTCAGAATACGCCTTGGTGAAAAGTCACGGTCCTGAAACGTCCATATCTTGTTTAGTATGTAATTACTAGACATGGCGGATGCTATACCAAGTATGTTGGCGTGCAGATACCAAAACTCGGGAATCTGTTGTGTGAGGAGCAGCGATATGACATAATTTATCAGAAATCCCGACGTGCCGACGGTATAGAACCTGGCCGCCTTTGAGATGAACCGTACTGAACGGCTTGGCTCGGCGCCGCCATACCTGTATAGTCGCCAGATGGATTTACAATACTCTTTTATGACATTGCCGTTGAGCTTGCTGTCCCCTCTCTCCCTGTCTTGGAATGTGTAGGGTATCTCGACTATACGTGCTCCTTGGACCTTTACTAGTATCTCCATCAGTATCTTGAATCCCAGACCATCAAAGATTATTCCTTCCAACAAATTCTTTCTGAATGCAAAAAAGCCTGACATGGGGTCTGCCGCCTTTATGTTTAGCACATTTTTGGCTATTATGGTACCAAATCGGCTTATTATCTTTCGTTTGACTGGCCAGCCATCAATCTTACCCCCTCGTATGTATCTTGAGGCCACGACTATATCACAACGTGTCCTTAATGCCTCTATCAGTTTTGGTATTATGTTGGGCGGATGTGAAAAGTCACTGTCCATCACAATTATGGTATCGCCCCGGGCATGTTGTATGCCATGTAGTATGGCCGAACCCAGAGAGGTCTTTGCGCGGCGATGTATTATCTCTACTGTATATCCCACAGTGCCTATCATGTTTCGTAGGTACTCTTCTACTATGCGACCTGTGCCATCAGGTGAGTTGTCATCAACCACTATGGTTTGCGCCGAGATCGCATCTGGTATACTCTTCTCTATAGAGTGTAGTATGCGCAGTATGTTTTGAGACTCGTTGTATGTTGGAAGTATAATGGATACCTGTGGTTGTCCCATATTATCTCAATCTATTATTTCTTTTTAAATTTATTATACCCTATTTTTGGTGCAGGAGGCCTGCATGTGCAACACTAGGATTTCGTACAACGCGCAGCAGATATGTTCAAACTAATTATATATAAGATAAAATTTCATAGACGGGCGTGGAGTATCGCCGTATCCCACACAAGGGTCTGTAGACTAAACCACACCAAAGCCTTGCATCATACGGGAAATGCGAGATACTCTGATAGTGTATAGTCAAGGTCCGATAATGATACGCGCCTCTGATTCATGGTATCCCTTTCACGCAATGTAACTGTGTCATCCTGTAGAGTCTGATGGTCTACCGTGATGGCAAAGGGACATCCGACCTCATCAAGCCGTCTATATCTTCTTCCTATGGCTCCAGCATGATCCAAAAATGCATCATACTTGCGGTTTAGACTTTCATAAATGGTATCGGTCTTTTCTCGCAAGCCATCTTTCTTTACCAGTGACAGTACGCCCACATGCCGAGGAGCCAGATATGGCTTTAGGGACAAAACTGTTCGATTGTTGTTCTCATCCTCCATTAAAGAGTGCTCTAGTATGCAGTATAGACTTCTATCTATGCCCATGGACATCTCAAACACATGTGGGAGTACCTTTTGGTCCCCATCAATAACCTGAAATGACTCTCCACTATGTTTTGCATGACCGCCTAGGTCATAGTCGGTACGATAGTTGCATGCTACCAGCTCCAGCCATCCTATTGTCGTCTCCACCTCAAAATCAAAGGCCACACTCGCATAGAATGCCTTCTCCTTCTCCCCCAATTGACGGAATCTACTCTTCTCCATTGATATGCCGGTCTTTTGATAGAACTCTGCAAGTATGCCTATATAGTAGGCAATAAACTCATTAGGTAGTATACCATTTTCAACGGCATCCTTACAGGTTATATCATTATTATCAATATGTAATACAACATCCCTGACGCGTTCAAGCCTTGCTGTATCGTGTAGTTTATCTGGATTACAGAATATTTCTATCTCTGCCTGATAGAATTCTCGCAGTCTTAGGAGACTCTGCCGGGGAGATATCTCGTTACGGAAACTCTTACCCACCTGCGCTACTCCGACGGGCAGCTTTCCCCGCATAGTCTTGTAGAGCCGGGGAAAATCTACGAATATTGACTGGCAGGTCTCTGGCCTTAGGTATGCATCCTCGCCTTCGGGTCCTATACCGATCCGAAACATCATGTTGAACTTTCTAGTCTTGTCCAGTGGGCCCTGGCACCGGGGACAGAGGATACCATTTTTATGTATAACCTCATCAAACTCTTTTAAATCTGCAGATTCAGGTATTATGGTGCCGTTACTTTCGGCTATCATTCGATCCGCCCGGAATGTGGAACTGCACTTTACGCATCTGACTATTGGGTCGGCAAAACTGGCTAAATGTCCTGATGCCTCAAAGACGGATTTTGCCATTATCTGGGAACCATCTATCTCCATCATGCCGTCCCGGCGAACCAACTCCCGGCGCCATAACTCAAGGAATTTATTTTTCAGACTGACACCGTTGGGCCCATACTCCCAAAAACCTGCCGGCGAGTTATTATAAGCCTCACAACTTGGAAAGTAAAAACCCCTCTCTAATGCCAGATTGATAACTTTGTCATAATTCATGCTGTAACACTATATTTTGTAAATAAATCTCTATGCGAATTGTTTGACTGCCTGTATATTCTCTATATCTGTGCGGGTATCATCAATTGGTGTCTCCAATATTATTGGTATATTGTGTTGGTCTACAATATTGACTACCTCCTTTAACCCCTCTGTACCTATATTGCCTAGCCCTATGTGGTAATGTCTGTCCAGATTGGAACCCAACCCTCCCCGGGCATCGTTCAAATGTAGTACCTTGAGGCGGTCATACCCCACTATACCATCAAACTCTTCCAGAGTCTGTGACGCTGCCTCCCGGGTTCTGAGATCATACCCTGCTACAAAAGCATGGCATGTATCTAGGCACACACCAAACCTACCGTTGGGTTCCAGCTGATTTAATATTCGAGCCAACTCTTCAAACTTATAGCCTATTGAGTTCTTTTGACCCGCCATATTCTCCAATAATATGATGACATTTTTGTCCACTTCGGCTGCCACAGTGTATGCCTCTATCAGACGCCTTATGCCTGCCTCTGTGCCCGCTCCTAGGTGGCTTCCTAAATGTGTCACAAGGTATTGTATTCCCAACTGGTTGCATCTTTCAACCTCATCTTTTAGCGTATTTACTGATTTTTTGTAGGGTTCATCATTTGATCCGGCTAGATTGGGCAGATATGGCATGTGCACGCAGACGGCATCTTTGTCTATACCTGAGGACGCAACCTTTTTGTGGAACAATGTGGATTCACTCTCTGAGATTGCTTTTGCACGCCAGCCCCGGGGATTTCTACTGAATATCTGAAATGCTGTACACCCCCTCTCAACCGCCCTATCCACTGCCATGTCTATACTACCTGAAATGGATACGTGGCAACCTATCTTCATTATGCATAATCTTGTTGTGGTTAATTTAAAGGAGTGTGTAATTTTTTAGTAATATATTTCGCATAAAACGTAACAGCCTGTCTCTATGGAGGTGGCCGATATAAGTTATTATAATATGTCATAGTACATGAACTTGGTAGTAGGGAGGATTGGGGTGTTAACCGTGCCCCGTTCTGAAACCGGTTCACGCAGAGATCAGTAACTACTGGATAAATCTCTGGCTGGATAGTTCCCGCTTGGCATGGTGGGATGAGATTACGCCGGGGCAGGTGGTTGTAGGTCCGGTGGCATCCGAAGGGATGTCTTCTAGAATCGAACTGCAGAACGTGATCAGGTCCGGGAGGGAGCAGTCCTAATGTGGAGCATCCACGCTTTCCCGTCTACGTAATGGATCTGTCATACCCTGAAATGGGGCTATCTGACCAGACCGGAACCAGTGGGTCTACTACCCTTTTAAATAATAAATGGGAATTTTCTCTTGAAAATATTATTGATAATGGTCTGAACTAATTTGGTTTTCCGACTGGTATATTGTTCCCGGAAAATCACAATTCACTAGTCGCCAGATATTAGTGCAGGCGACTAATGATACAGTAGGGTTCATGCGTAATCACACTTGTCTGCATTGGGAGGTCGGGCCGGTTCTAGTCGGTATCGACCATTCGAGTTCACCGTATGCTTTCGGCCTGCGAGATTTTGATGCCCGGCGGATGCGGTACATGTCATCCATTTGCGACATAACTCTAACTGCCACATGATGTTATATGAATTGTATCTAGCCTGTCTTGGACCTCTTTGTTTTTTGATCTTTTTTTATTATTTGTGTAAACTATTAAAATTTTTGATCATATATATTTTCATATAATATGGACTTGTACTCAACTATAATTTCATTAATATCGAATTTCAAAGGAGTCAAATTCGCCGGCATACACATCCTTGTGCACAATGACATCCTCTACCATGGACCCGGTAGGCCCACCGTAGCACCACTCTGTCATCAGATCAACATTCTTCTCCTCCCCCTCCATGACTGCCTCAACGCGACCATCCGGGAGGTTTTTGACCCAGCCATACACTTTATTCTGTTCCGCCTTTAACTTCGTTGACTTTCTAAAGTAAACACCCTGTACCTTGCCCACAACAAAGACATGGATGCGCTGATAAACCATCATAACAATCTTATATTTTTATTCTTAAATCAGTTACGTTTCTTGATTCGGGCGCGACCTGTCTTACGGGCTGCTATGCTGCCCACCTTGGCTCCGGGAGGCGCATCTCTAGATACAGTGGAGCTCTGACCTACGTGCTGATGTCGCCCGCCGCCATGTGGATGTACGTATGATGCCTGTGCTACCCCCCGTACTATGGGATATTTGCGACCTTTGGACCTAAAGTTGCGCCACTTGTTACCGGCACTCATAAATGGCCTCTCTCCTACACCGCCACCGGCCAATGTCCCTATCATTGCCCGATTCTTTGGATTTAGTGTGGTAAACTGACCTGATGGTAGTTTTAGTGTGACACCATTATCTCCATGTGAAAATATGATGGCGCTGCCTCCTGCAGATTTTATTATTGTGCCGCCATCCCCATAATGCTTCTCAACATTACAGACAATTGTTCCATCAGGTATGTTTTGTACACTAATCACATTTCCTCTTTCAATGCTAGACTTTAGCCCAAAGTCCAGAACATCTCCTACCTTTAGATTTAGCACTGCGGGAACAAATACGACAGAACCGTCTTCAAAACGAAGCTTTGCTAGGGGTACATTTCTACCCCTTTCGTGGACCAAATCTAAAACTACCCCTTTATGACTTGCTGCCAGTGGAAAGTTTGGATAGCCTGCACGGGCGAGCTTGCCAATACTGGTTGCCCGAAACTGGTGGCCACCGCGCCCTCGCCTTCTAACTAACGGCCTCTTTCCCATAATACATATCTGTCAGTATGGTTTAGATTTTAAGGTTTGGTTATGGGGATGGGTTACTCCTGCAAGGACGAAGGATTTTTCAAATTACCCAAATTTTGCCAAAGATAGTAAAGATATCTATTTGGGAGGTGTTCCGGACACAAAATACCCTGAATCATACACCCAAGGCCAATCTTGATAATTCAGAGGGATTGTGGTTTGTCATATGAAAGAATAGTGTGGTCACTAGTACAGATTATCTCCAAACCTGTATGGTATTGCATGACTCTGAAACCACACAC
>VXON01000173.1 GCA_009840065.1 Cenarchaeum sp. SB0662_bin_33
ACTACTAGTTTAAACGTGGCAATGTCAAAATAATTTTACATTCGTATCAAATTAAGTTGTAACATACCAAGACCCGTTCACAGCAGTACTGCACCCGACATCATATTGGACAGGACACTGGCTGCCACGCAGAAGGGCGGTCCAAACCAATCCCTTCCGGTAAGAAATTCCGTTACCGTCGGGCACCGAAAAATATTGGATCTTTTTGCAGAGTACTATGCACATACTGTCCCGTATGCGGGGAGATGTGGTATAGGAATTCCACCTACAAAGTTAGGTGATGGTGCAGGAACGAGTCCCTTGTTCTTGTGGGAGCAACTTAAGGGACTAAAATGAAATATCTGATATTATATCTGCACGTTTTGAAGAGATCTCGGCTTTGGCATATTGCCTGATGTCATTTAGTACGTCGGGTTTGGCATCCTTGTACCGCTTAGACTCCAAAAGCATGTCTATCTTGTCCGAATCATGTACGAGAATTGATTCCGGAGTCTTGGCCTCCACATATTCATTCCATATATTCCTGTATTGGTTCTGTAGTTTTTCCGGAAGTCTTTCCAGTATTTCATCCATGGCCTTTTGTGTATGTTTCTTCTTTTCAGCCCGGGGAATCTGATCAGGGGTGATATCACCTACTATGCCCTCGGCTATGTCGTGCAGCAGAGTCATCTTTATCACTCGCTCTGTATCCAAACCCTCAATGTCAGATAATGCCATTGCAATTATACTTGCTCCATAACTGTGCTCAGCTACCGTTTCGCCCTCTTTTACACCAGCTTTTATCCAACCAGAGCGGTATACCTCCTTTAGGTCCAATGCAGCGTTTGCCAACCCCATCAATACTTTCTCACATCTCCCTCAAGTAAGCCAGAGCCTAGGTGAACTCTATCAATGTGTTTTGATAAGAGTTCTGCTGTTTTAAAAGCTGATCCACAGTATGGACATACAAAGTTTCCCAATAGTTCAAGTCGGATCTCTAGTCAATAAATAATTTTGGGTTCCTCCCGCAAGAAGTATTTGTATCTACGGAATTATTACATCTCCCAGAGTTTCACAGTTCTGGACTCTGCTTGGTGTTTCATGGGGGAACACTGACCATCACGCGTATCGTGGCCGGACACACAAAACCATCTACCCTAGGTACCTCTTACCATGGGCGTTTGCCGTGTAGTGTTTTGATACACGGTTGTTACCTTTTATCATCTTGGCCCAGAGCCTGGATTCGATATTACAAGATACACTGTGGTCTGCACATCTACATCTAAACTTCCATAGTTTACGGATGTTCCAACCAGACAGTGACTGTTTAAGATGTACCAGGACGCGTCGTTTTTAGGCAAAAATCATACAATTTGAAAAACCCTCAGTCTTGCCGGAAGGAACTAGGCACAATAGGCCGGAGACTTATCATCATATACTTGCGTGCAAACCCGGTCTTGAGAATCGATATACGGTCTAGTCTTTTTGGTTCAGATAGATGTACTTCATTATCGCCACTGCAATTATGCCGCCAATTATGGGCGCCGCCCAGTACATCCAGTGAAATTCCCAGAATCCAGAGACGAGTGCAGGGCCAAACGTTCTGGCCGGATTCACAGATGCTCCCGTTAGTGGTATGCCCACCATATGTATCAGAAACACCATGCCGCCAATTGCAAAACCTGCCCATCCGGCGCTAGCCTTTTTGTGGGCAGCGGTCATGCATATGGTAACTAGTAAAAAGAACGTCAGTATTGCCTCTACGGCAAACCCCGATGCTGCACTACTATTGATTATCTCTGAGGGTCCAGGCTGGGTTCCCAAATTTACATCCATGCCCAGTTTTGGGAATATTGCCAGCAGGGTGAGTGATGCTATAACGGCACCAACTATCTGTGATGCCACATACCCTATGCCATCTTTAATTGAAATCTGGCGTACTATCATCATTGGAATGGTGACGGCAGGGTTGATGTGCGCGCCTGATATGTGGCCAAATGCATATATCATTATACCTATTATTCCACCATGAACAAGTGATATGAAGAAGACTGATGTTGTGTTTAGTCCCTCCCCAAAGTGTGCTATCGCCAATATTATGGCTAGAGGTCCAAAGAAGACCAGCGCAAACGTAGATATGCCTTCTGCTAACCATGCTCTGGGATTTACCATGTTTTTAACCTCGATTTTGGTAATATTAGAGTTTAGTATAAGGTTGGGAATTATACAGATAAGTACACAGCGTACTTCTCTCTTTCCTGACGGTTCTTGTGTATAGCACGGAGCATCGAAGACGTTGGTTTGTTGCCCTCCTGCCCCGACCGTCTGAGGATGACCTTCCCTGCCGCCCGATACAGGATGTTCCAGGCGACATTGACATCCGCGTGAAACACCCTAGTACAGATGAATTCATCACGTGATACACGCGACTTGGCATCCACCATGTGTCACGTCTGGCTGGTATGTTTGGCCGCCACCCAATATAGTGGGATACCTTCAGCATTTAGCCCAAACCTGTGGTTTGATGCTAGGGTTTAGACTGCAACCATATGCTCTAGAACCAAGACTGATAATCCAACGGTATTACTAATTATTATAAGGAGAGATAATACCACGATCCCCAAGGCATATTATCTCCAAATCATTATGGTGGATTTAGAGTAATCATCAACCACATTTTCAAGAGAATCAGGGGACCAAAGTTATATAAGGATGTATTGCATATACATTGTAATGGCCACATATAGAACTAGTATGCAGATAATAGCAGATCTGCTAACGGTAACCCAAGATTCAGGTATGAAGGGTATCGGAACTACTTCTTTGCTGACCAGAGCTAACCTTTCACATTCCAGACTAGGAAAATTTCTAGATAATCTTACCGGTGCCGGCTTGGTCACAAAGATAGAGTATGACGGCAGACACACATTTGTAATTACTCCCAGAGGACGGCAGTACTTGGAGACGTATGAGCAGTTCTCCAAGATTGCAGAGTCGTTTGGGTTGGAACTATAACAGGATATTATCATCTCTTTCTTTTGTATTGCTGTCTATTCTTGTATGATGAGTACATTATGACTATGATGGCGCCTCCAAGCATCGAATAGAATGGTATCCATCTCTCCTGTGTGCCCATTATTATCATGCCCCCTATCAGTAAGATGAGAACCACCATCAGATACTTGTCCATTGTATAATAATAATGATGATTGAATGGTAATTAAATCTCTAACGCGTACTCGCTAGGACTATGGATTCCTCCCGCAGAGCAGTATGCGTATCTGTGGTATTATCGAACATCTCAGAATTTTACATTCGGTTTGGCGCCTCATATGACCATCACACGAGTCACGGCCTGATATAAAGAACCATCCATACCTAGATGTTCCCTACCATGGACGTTTGCCGTGCAGCATTTTGATGTGTGGTTGCGGCCTTTTATCGCCTCGGCCTAGGATCGGGTTTTTACAAGATACATTATGGTCCGCATGGCCGCTAAACTTTTGTATATTCCGGCTGTTCCTGTCTATATGGAAAGTGTTTTGCTTTTTGAAGTACCATAAATAACCAATGATTGCTATTCAATACCAAAAAATCGTTTTTAACACCCATGATTGGTAATAAAAACCATTAATTTTTCATTTGGTACACACGTCATCGTTTTTACGCACGTTCAACTTCAAAAAGCAAAACACTTTCCATTTTGAAAAATCCTGTTCTCTGCGGGCGGAATCATATTCTGTGCTCCATGATTCATCAATACGGTGTGATGGCGGCCCACACCTGACAGAACACTAAAAATATAATTATACGATAGTCGGGTATTGACTCTGGATGAACCCCTGATTATATACGTGGATGGTCGGGGTGGCGATTCTAGTGGGTATGGATATTATGTACCGTCTACGGGCGAGTCAGACTTTGTCCAAAAGTCTGGCATGACAAACATGGAGGCTGAGTATGCTGCCATACTGTCTGCACTGGCAAGGTATGCGGATTTACAACAACCTCTTGTTCTGTATAGCGATGCGCAGACTGTGGTATCGCAGTTAAATCATGAATACTCTATAAAAAAAGACACACTCCGGGAGATGGCCCGTAAGGCGTGGCTTTTGATCAACAAATACCCACATGTTGACATCAAATGGATACCGCGCAATGAGAACCCTGCAGGTAAGATGCTAGGCTGATCATAACATACCAAGGCTGCGGCGGTATATGCATTGAGTGGGGTCCACATACATTGAATTATCCGGCATGGTGTGACCGCCGGTCACAGCTCCGGACTCTCGCACTATAACATATGGGGTTGACTGGGATCCCTCTCCCATGACATAGTTGCTAGCCGATGCCATGCTGTCGGCCACCGCCTGAAATGTGACTTTAAGCGGTCTTTTATCCAAATCGAGGTGGCCGCGCATATCTATAACCGGCGAGAGTCCCGTACATGATACGGCCACGCCCACCGTTCCCACACGACCCGGCATCAGACGACTGTCTGCTAGTATGATACCCACAAGCATACCCGTATCTAAAAATACTCGACGGCGCAGAGCCTCGGCAGTCTTGTGTGGCGATGCTGGATACAATATCAGATTATCGTGTCCGGCATTGGATGCATCAACTCCGGCATTTGGCGCCATCATGCCGCTAGCAGAAGTCAGAACAAAACCATTCATACCACCCAATATGTAATCAGACTCTCGTAGTATTACCTCGGCGGTCTCTGATTTTATTCTGTATATGTCGGATATGCATTGCGCATGGTCTGATACATGTATGGTATTATTTTGTATGATGCGACCTTCGGATATGGCGGCAAATTTTGTGGACACTACTATAACATCACCAGACAGTATCTCTAGATGGCCTGAGCGTAATCCATCCTTGAGGCATTCGTAAAGGTCGAATATGCCACTCTGCTTCTTCACATGTATGGGAAACAGACTCATACCCATATACTGTATTTCTAAAAGGTAATTTTTAGCGTTTTTATCGTGCGTGACCTATCTTGAGTGGACAAAAGGATTTTTCAAACTATACACGGCCCGCTTGGAATATGCAGAGACAAGCCCCATCTGAATTAGTATGGCAGGCCACGCCACCTGACTGTATAATTGCTGCAAATCACCCCTTCTAACATACCAGAAGAGTGGCGAAGAAACCCTGACCGGCAGGCCGCATGCGTAAAATGACAATGCCTGGACAACTGCTTCTGCAACAATACCACATACCAAAGTTTTAAAATCCTCTGCTATGATAACAAATTGTTGAACCTTGTAGAGAAGATATTGGCTAGGGCATCAAAGCGTGACAGAGTCTCATCTGGGGATGTCATATTTGCCGATGTAGACAAGGCCATGCTGCATGATGTGTCAGGACCCGGAGTCATCAAGGTCTTTGAAAAACTAAAAAAACAAGGCATAATCACAGACAAACTCTGGGACCCATCCAAGGTATGGGTGGCCGAGGATCACTTCGTACCATCTGCAGAGAAGATATCCGCGCAGAACATAGTAAAACTATCAAAGTTTACAAAAACATACGGCATACAACACCACTACAAGTATGGGATGGGCCAATACGGCATATGTCACTCCCTGTCTCATGAGGAGGCACTGGTACTCCCCGGCGAGGTATATGTTGGCGGGGACTCCCACACCAACACCACAGGGGCGCTTGGGGCCTTTGCCTGTGGACTGGGCCACACGGATATGGCGTATGTGCTATTGAATGGTCGCATATGGTTCCGCGTACCTGATACCATGCTGTTTAAGATAAGTGGCAGACTGCCCAAGAGTGTAAGCGCCAAGGACGTAATACTACATATCATAGGTGATATTGGTACTGATGGCGGCGCATACAAGACGATGCAGTTTGCCGGCGATACGGTATCAGAGATGTCTGTTGAGGATAGACTGACGTTGTGTAACATGACCACCGAGGCCGGAGCCAAGAATGGTATTGTATCGCCCGACAAAAAGACTATGCGGTACCTGACCGAGCGGAGGGCCTTACACATATCTCCCATATATGAGGATGATGATGCCGAGTACTCGCATATATACGAGTATGATGCCGAGTCCCTTGTACCAGTGGTTGCTGAACCCTACTCTCCTGAAAACATAACTCCGGTCTCTGAGGCACCCACCGAGGATTTGGACAAGGCGTACATCGGGTCCTGTACCGGCGCCAAGTATGAGGATCTTGTGGCCGCCACACGCATACTAAAGGGCCGAAAGGTAAGTATTCGCACCGAGGTACTGCCTGCAACAATATCGATATACAGACGCGCCGTAAAGGATGGTCTTGTATCCACACTGATGGAGTCCGGAGCCATGGTAGGTCCACCCACATGCGGTGCATGCTGTGGTGCACACATGGGTGTGCTGGCAGACAAGGAGGTATGCATAAGCACTACAAACCGAAACTTTCCCGGTAGAATGGGACACGTGACGTCGCGAACGTATCTGGCATCTCCCGCAGTGGCCGCGGCATCTGCCGTCACCGGTCGTATCACACACCCGGAGGATTTAGATTGAACGGAAGAGTGGTAAAGTATGCCCAAGACAATATAGACACTGATGTTATAATCCCCGGACAGTATCTAAAGATACACGACTATGCAGAGCTGGCTACACATGCCATGGAGGGACTTGACGTATCGTTTCATTCAAAGGATGGCATGTACATAGTCGCCGGTAAAAATTTTGGATGCGGCTCATCTAGGGAACATGCGCCAATTGCACTCTCCGAATCTGGCATAAAGGCAGTATTGGCACTGTCTTTTGCGCGTATATTTTATAGAAACTCGGTGGATGGCGCATTTCTCCTGCCAATAGAGATTGATCAAAATACATATGATGGAATATCCGATGGCGATGACATACAGGTTGACATGACATCCAATACAATAACAAACAATACCACCAACAAGACATATTCCATGAAACCATTTCCAGATATTATACGGGACATAATAGATGCGGGAGGTCTGTTTGGGTATGTCCCAAAGTAGTGTGTCCCGTACGCTGTTTGAAAAAGTCTGGGATGCTCACCTAGTAACTCCACAGGGCAAGGGTCCATCTTTGATATATATAGACCGACACCTAATACATGAGGTTACCTCCCCCCAGGCATTTGACGGCCTCCGAATGGCATCACGCCGGGTGCGCCGGCCCGACCTGACCGTGGCCACGGTAGACCACAACATACCCACTGGCAGGCGCGGCCTGCCCATACTGGACCAGACCTCATCCGTACAGATAAGCACGCTGGAGCAGAACTGTAGGGAATTTGACATCAGGCTATATGGCATGGACAGCCCGCAGCAGGGCATAGTGCATGTGATAGGGCCTCAGCTGGGCATCACGCTGCCCGGCAGTACCATCGTGTGTGGCGACTCGCACACATCGACACATGGGGCCTTTGGCGCATTTGCCTTGGGAATTGGTACCAGTGAGGTGGAGCATGTCCTGGCTACACAGACACTCTGGGTTACAAAGCCCCGACCATATCGTATTGAAATGAATGGCCGCAGGAGGCGCGGTGTCACATCCAAGGACCTGATATTGTATATGATCCGACGACTGGGTACTGGCGGCGGTGCCGGTTCTGTCTTTGAGTATATGGGTGATGCCATAAGACGCATGAACATGGAGCAGCGGATGACCATATGCAACATGTCCATAGAGGGAGGCGCGCGGGCCGGCATGATTGCGCCCGATGACACAACATATGACTATCTGCGCAACCGCCTTCATACACCCCCTGACTTTGAGCATATGGTGGATACATGGAAGGATATACTGTACACCGATGGCAATGCTAGGTTTGACAGGTCATTTACCATTGATGTGGATAGTGTATCTCCACAGATATCTTGGGGAACTAACCCCGGCATGACATGTGATATAACTGATGTCGTTCCTGACCCTACAGAGTACTCTGGCGGTGACACAAATCTTGAGCAGGGGGCTCGTCGGGCCCTGCAGTACATGGACCTTGAATCAGGCACGCCCATGACTGATATCCGGGTAGACCGGGTCTTTATAGGCTCATGTACCAACGCTAGACTTCACGATCTTGTTGAAGCATCCGATGTTATTCAAGGTGGCAGAGTGGCCAAAGGCGTACGCGCCATGGTAGTGCCCGGCTCCCAGATGGTCAAGGAGGAGGCAGAGAGAATGGGACTCCATGACATATTCATAAATGCTGGCTTTGAATGGCGTAACTCTGGCTGTAGTATGTGTCTGGGCATGAATCCTGACATACTGGAACCGGGGCAGCGATGTGCCAGCACATCTAACCGTAACTTTGAGGGCAGGCAGGGCAGCGGTGGCCGCACACACCTGATGAGCCCGCCCATGGCTGCCGCCGCCGCCATACACGGCAGATTCGTAGATGTCAGGGAACTGATGCAATGAAGCCTTTCCTGACTATAACATCAAAAATAACACCATTTCCCGAGCCCAATGTGGATACGGACCAGATAATACCAAAACAATTCCTAAAACTGGTCACCAGATCCGGATTTGGTAAGTACCTGTTCTTTGATCGCAGGGGTCCTAACTTTGTTCTTGATAATTCATTGTACAGAGGTTCTAAAGTACTGGTGGCGGGCGACAACTTTGGATGCGGTTCGTCACGGGAGCATGCCGTGTGGGCGCTTCAGGACTTTGGCTTTGCCGTCATAATATCCACATCGTTTGCCGACATATTCTACAGCAACTGCATAAAGAATGGCATTCTTCCAATATACACTCCTGACACACACACGCTCTTCTCCGAGGAGAACAGCATCACAGTAAGCCTACAGGACCAAGTCATACGACACACCTCTGGTGTAATCCACTTTGAGATTGACCCACATCACAAGACGACACTCCTAGAGGGTCTTGATGATATATCTAGGACACTCAAGTATGATGACATGATTACTCTTTTTGAGCAGAACTCGCCGACTCCATCTGTTTTATTATAGTCTGTATTGTATTGTGTTGTCTGTGTATTACCGTGGGCGACTCGATATCGGCCCATGGCGTGGTGCCTATGTCATATGATAGTATGGTACCCGCCTTGGACAGCCCCTCTAGTATGTCATATGAGAGATTCACATGCCCCCTCTTCTCCCTTATTGACTGCATGACGTAATCCCCTAGAACGTATATTCCCAGACACTCGTGATATGGCAGCTCTAGCACAGGTTTTTCCCGGAATTCTTGTATTACATGTTCTTCATTTACGGTGGCAAAACCGGTCTCCTCCCTACGAAGAGACCGTGTAGCCACGCAGGCCGATGCAGACCTTGACTGGTATAATTTTGACATGGATGGTATGTCTAGGGCGCACAGGTTGTCGGAGAACCACAACACAAAGTCCCCCCACACGTCTGCATATCGCAGGTCGCCGCCGGTACCATCACTGCCATCCTGAACGAATGTTATGGGCTTGCCATCGTGTCTGGAGTAGTGGTTTTGAATCTGCGCCCCCATGCTCGCCAAGTCTGTTATTATGATAATATCCGATATTATATCAAATGACTCAAGATAGTCTGTTATGTATTGTATTATGGGTTTTCCGTTTATAGGAAACATGGTCTTTGGAAAGTATTCGGTAAAGGGACGAGCACGCGTGCCCTGCCCCCCTGCCATGATGACTGCCTTCATCGGTATGATTTTTGCTTTCGGCGCCGTGCGCCAGGACCACCAAACTTTTTGGGCTCCTTGCGCCTGGCATCTCCACTTATCAGATACTTGTCATAATCGGTCAGCTTCTTTCGTAGATCGTCCCGTACGGGTTTCTGTAGGGGATGATCTTTTGGTTCTTTGCGTGATTTGGTCCAACCTACTAGGGCTCTGGATATAGCAATGGATGCGGCCCCTGCCTGACCCATGTATCCTCCACCTCTGACTCTTACAGAGATGTCCACCTTGTCTCGAATATCTCCCACCACTTCTAGGGGGGCGAGCATGGTCTCCCGCGCCACCTCCTGTGGTATTATCTCGATGGGTATGTTGTTAATACGAACACTGCCCCTTCCTTTCTTTATGTGTACAAAGGCTCTTGCGGTCTTTCGTGTGGCAAAATAGATTTCGGTCTTTATGGTCATTCGGTCCACCCCACGGTTCTGCCTAGATCTGCCATCGTCGTATAATTTGGTGCATCCCGGGTTATGTATGCCTTTTGTATTGTAATCTTTTTGAGAGACTTTATGTCTTTGGGGGTTCCTATGTAGGTGCGCAGCCGCTTGTGGGCCGACCGGCCGGAGGGCTTCTTACGCGGAAGCATGCCGCGAATCATCCTCTTCATTATGGTATCGGGCCGGCGGGGGTGGAATGGTCCGTGCTTGGGATTTAATATGCTGGCTATCTCTAGAAAGTCCCGATACTCCTTTATGATGTTTGAGCGTGTACCACTAATCATTATCTTTTCACAGTTCACCAGAGTTACACGATTTCCATTCAGTAACATTTTTGCCGTATATGATGCCAGCCTTCCGGCTATATGATTTGTAGAGTCTATGACTATGTGTTTGTTGGCACCCACCGTGTTATCATCCACCGCGTCGGTACCAGTTGTGTTGGCACCCACCGTGTTATCATCCAAGTAGAATCACTCCGGTACCAGTTGGTTTTTCATTGGTTAATGTCTCATAGTCCAATATGCGACCACCGGCATCTCTTACCTTTGATGCGGCAGTCCTAGATATGTCAAAACAGAACAGCGATATGCTGTGCGTTATATCCCCTGTTCCAAGTACCTTGCCTGGAAATACAACGACATCTCCATCCTTGGTAAGCTTTTCAATACCATTGACATTTATGACTCTTTTAGAGACTGTAGTCTTTAGTGCAAACTCTGAGACCTTCTTCCATATGGGCGCCTTGTGTGTTACTGACTTTCGCTTCAAATTTCGAGCCATGCGCACAATATGCTCATTTACCATGCCGTCTTTCTCCCCGGAGTACCCATATTAACCTATGACCTGCCTAAAATCTTCAAGTCTGACCGAAAGTTCCTTCATGCCTGCTACTATAATATCTGCAGGGTTCAAGGATCCTGCAGTCTCTACCTTTAATTCGAATCCGTCCTCCTCTGTACCGGTCAGCACGGATATGTTTGCCGAATTCCATTTTGCGTGTTCAGTTCCTCTCCCTAATCTAGCATGGCATTCCATGACTACCTTCTGCATGGGGGCTAGTGTGGCTATTGGAATATTATCGTTTACCGGTCTTACATCGGGGTCCTCTGAGGAGAGTCGTGCCGATGTTACATCGGTTGTTTGATCAGTCTTGCCTGAGTCTAGCACCAACATAACACTACAACTGGAGTATATGTCCTCCTCCTCTGAATCGGACTCGTCTGGCATGCTATACTTGTCTGGCGGTGTTGTGAGTGGTACCAGTGCTAGACGGTGAGCCAGATATTCGTCGGCAAATATCGAGGTATTTTCTATTACATCTACCGTCTCTATGGCAAATGTGGGTACTCCGTTCAGACATATTCGGCGAAGAGCATTGGCATACTGTATGGGGAAACCATTCATCCTTATAGTTATGCTGGTATCACCCTTATCTATAACCTCAACTGAATACAATCTAGCTTTGGGATTAATTTTTCAAATATGAATGTAACTTTGGGTAATATGACAGCTGTAGTGTAGAAACTTGCAATACAGGAAACCAAACTTACCAATACCTGTTTATGCAGCCACCGCGCCTGACTGGCCTGAGAAACAACTACAGTTAATTAAAAACATAAGATATATATAGGGTACAGGATGAGAATGTGGGTTGAATAAGATAAAGTCTGTAGTATTGGTGATGGTGGCCACCTTGCTGGCATATGGTGTGCCAGGTTTGGCTGCTGCAGACGTACAGAT
>VXON01000018.1 GCA_009840065.1 Cenarchaeum sp. SB0662_bin_33
TAAGGTTCATGTCACATATTCTGACAGAACGTCACGAAAAAGAAATCGTCCTGAGCAGATTGCGTTTGGTGATGATGGACACGGAATGGAAGGCGAGGTTTTACAGTATTGCCTGAGATTGGGGTATTCCAAAAGATATGACGATAGAAAGGGTATTTGGATGACCTTTGCTGCCATCAGTCTCTGCCAAAAGATAGAGGCGTACTCTAGGCCCAAGCGGGGTAACTGGAACTATACATATTTAGACATAGGTGGACTCAACAAGGATGATGAGCCTAGTATTTCTCCGATCGTACAAAAGGATCTACCAGATGAATATGCTCACCTTGTTGGAGACTTTGGTACACTAGTCATATGGAGTAAGATCGACAGGGTGGACTCTCCTGTTAACGAAGGCGAACTGATACACCACATGGGTAGAATATATCGTAAGTTTATTGGTGATGAAATAATACACGATAAAAAAGTTGTAAAAAACGATGACGTGCGGAATCTGTACATCAATAGTGAGATAGTTAAATCATTTGATCCCCTCTTTGTGACGAAAAGTCAACAGTATCCCAATGATGAAATAACTACACTAGATGATGATGGGGCGATGCTGTGTGCTGTGTATCACTTGTAGATAGAGATGGTCGGCATAGGTACACCCTTACTGAATGCAGGTAGAACTAAGTTGCAGGATGTGTTTTTGAGTACCGCATGCATTGATGCCTTACAGGTATTAAATCCAGAATCTATCAAACCAACTGAAATGGTAGAATTAATCCTGAAAACAATACACCCAATCGAAATGTTGCGTGACAGAAAGATGCGTAATGCCTTATTAGATAGTTTGAATAGAAATTCTGCTCTAGATCTCGCCAAGTATCTTGGTATTACCAGTGGAGACAATCCTTACAAATTCATAACCAAGTTAAAATTTTATAAGAATTCTGACTATGAACAAAAACTGTTTAAATTTTTTGAGTTAGAATGGGAAGAATACAAGACTGCAGATAAACGTGATATAGATGTAGCTGTGGCAGACCGCCCTCTTTTTGATCATCAAATAGCAGCAATTGTAGAGCTCAAACGTAAATTAGACAAGTCAAGAGTACTTCTCCATATGCCAACGGGTTCTGGAAAGACACGTACAGTGATGCGTGTTGTGGCAGACAGATTTTTAGACAATTGTGATGAATTAGTAATTTGGCTGGCGTATAGTGGGGAGCTCTGTGAGCAAGCAATTGAGGAATTCAAGGAAGCGTGGAAATATACAGGAAATAGTGAGATTCCCATATATCGATTTTTTGGTAGTCACAATACAGACCTGATTAAATTTAGTAAACGGGGTCTGATAGTAGCTGGCCTCAACAAGATGCATAGTACAGCAAAGAACGATGCATTGTTTCTATCTATACTTGCAGACCGAGTATCTCTAGTGGTAATAGATGAGGCCCACCAAGCCATAGCAAAAACGTATAGATTTGTGTTAGAACAACTCGTTGATAAACATAACAGAAAACTTTTGGGTCTCAGCGCTACACCTGGAAGGACATGGAGTGACAGAAAGGAAGATATGGAATTATCCCGCTTTTTTCAGCAAACGAAGATCACACTAAATGTCGGAATGCATCCGGTTGAGTTTTTGATCAAAGAGGGATTCATAGCACGCGTGAATATGGATACAATACTCCACGATGGTAGACTTACTGATGAGGATAAGGCCAAGATTGAAAGATCATTTGACATTCCAGATTCAATATTGGACAAGTTAGCAAAAGACACTAGAAGAAATATTAGAATAATTTCAAAGCTTGAAGAGTTGATTGATAGAGGTCACAAGAGAGTTATTGTGTTTGCCGCTAGTATAAACCACGCAAGAGATATTTCTACTATATTATCTGCTAGAGGTCATATATCCTTCTATATAGACTCCAATACTCCCAAGACCCTGCGAGATAAGAAAATTGTTGAGTATAAAGGAGACGCAGAAAAGCCTATTATTATCTGTAATTTTGGGGTTTTGACTACCGGATTTGATGCGCCTAGAACCACTGCTGTGATCATTGCAAGACCAACCAAGTCACTGGTGCTTTATAGTCAGATGGTGGGTAGAGCTATACGAGGACCCAAGGTTGGTGGCTCTAAAGAGTGTACGGTTGTTACAGTTACAGAAACGAGTCTACCTGGATTTAACAACATAGTTGATGCGTTTAATAATTGGGATGATGTGTGGTGAAATATTGCATAATGATCATAGCATACTAAGCACAAACGAGTTACTTGAATCCATGAGATATGGGGGATATCGCAATCCCGCTACGGCACTAGCCGAGCTAATCGATAATTCATTTGATGCCAAGGGAAACAAAATAGATGTGGTCTGCATAGACAAGATAGACCACAATATGAAAAATATGGTAGATCGTTTGCATGATGTTGTTGTTATAGATAATGGTGAGGGAATGACAAAAGACATTCTGTGGGATGCTCTCAGGTTTGGAGTGGGAACGCGTAGGAAAAGAAGTGGGATGGGTCGGTTCGGAATGGGCCTACCATACGCATCTATGTCCCAATGCAGGAGAGTTGATGTATATACTTGGCAAAAACCGGGAGAGGTGTTTCGTACATATCTTGATCTGGATTACATACAGAAAAATAATAAAAGAGAGATACCTGAACCCGAGCAATCCAAAATCCCAAAGGAATTTAAAGAATTTTCAAATATTATATCCAACAGATCTGGCACCATAGTGGTGTGGTCTAATCTCGACAGGTGCATCTGGAAGAAGTCATCAACACTAATTAGTAAATCCGAACAAATCATAGGCCGTACATACAGAAAGTTCCTCAATAAAGGGGAATTACAGATTCAAATGATTAGTGTATCTAGCGGAGTGGTTAGGAAAGTGCTCAAGGTACGCCCCAATGATCCGCTGTATCTTATGAAAAATAGTTCTGCTCCCGAACCATGGCATAAAGAAGAGATGTTTCAGCTTGACGGAGAAAAACCATATGAATATTTTATAATAAAGGATGAATGGGGAAATAAACATAAAGTTGTTGCTCGCTTTACGTTTGCAAAAGATACGGCTCGAATGCCCAAGGGTGGCATAGTAGCAGGAAACCTACCACATGGTAAGCATGCTCAGACAAACTTGGGAGTATCCTTGTTGAGAGGTGGGAGAGAGCTTAACATGGATCAAAACCTAATACAAACATATAACCCGCTTGAACGCTGGTGGGGGGCAGAGATCGAGTTTCCGCCCGCGCTTGATGAGTTCTTTGGGATCAACAACAACAAACAAGATGCCACTAACTTTACTGCCATGACAAAGCATTTCATAAGAGTACAGGACGATGAACGTGTATCCGGTGACGAATCAGAAAATACAGGGTCTGATGGTGAGGAGGACATGTCACGTATTGTGAGCACAATGTTGAGAAGAATTAGAAGTATGCGTCGTGGGATCAAGAAGCAGGAAGAAGGAAGAAAAAGTATCAAAGACGAACGGCATGATAAGGACGGGTCACCTCAACCCACTGTCTTTACTAGCAAGATAGAGAATAGAAGGGCAGAGGGCCACACGGGCACAACTGATCAACAAATGATAGAACAGACCAAAGAAGAACGGATAGAAAATGTTAAACAAAAAATAAAGGATTATGTTCCCCCCAGTGAACTTGATCAGAAAGCACTTAGTATTGTAGAAGACAAAGAGAATGTGCGGTTCCAGAAGGGGGAGCTAAGTGGTTTCTTTTTATTTGATATAAATTTTTCAGGAGGGGTTGAAATTATTACAATCAATACAAACCATAATGCGTACAAAAACCTCTTGTCTTTGGTAGAGGATCTACCAAACGAAATGACAATAGAAGAGGCCGTTGTCCGCCTTACGAATGCAAAGAAAGGATTACGTCTATTACTATCATCTTGGGCTCGTATGGAGGATGAAAAAGCTCATAACGATAAAAAACGAAAAGAGTTAGGCGACACACGATATGATTGGTGTAAGATGATGGACGAATTTCTTGATATCTAATATTATCAATCTATATGTGTAACCTTAGATATCCTCTGGGATCTAGCCCCGGGTATGTCTACCACATATCTACCATTTCCAAGCGAAACAAACCACTCCAACAATACCTGCACATTTCCTGTAAGTTCCCGACGGCTTGGTACGGGCACATCGGTGCAGTTGTTCTGTATCCATTCCTTTATGCGCCCAAAGTACGCCTCAGGCGCTATAAACTCATCCATCTTGCAGATAAATGGATGCGCAAAGAATCTATTGGATAACTCACGCCTAAACTCATCATCAGATAGCCCTAATGGTATAGAATAGTTGGCCAAGTCATGAAATATGCACGCCGCCACTTCCGAGTTGTCCGATGGGTCTTGTCCTGCACGTATCATACCATATCCTGCCACAAGTACATCCACGCTATATGTCATCGGAAGCGCCGATACAAGAAAATCTTCTCTACTGAGGGGTGGTATCATATCCTTTAGTGTGGGTAGTTTAGGCACACCGATGACATTCAGTCTGACCCAGTCTTTTAATTTTAGGTACATGTCATCATCAACTAGCCTAGCGTTTTTTTGTATTGTATTAAAGAAGAGCCGGTCCTCGTTTGTCAGATGTTCTATGTATACAGCTGCCTCATAGTTACCTTTAGGCATTAGGCCCCGATAAGATATGTTACCGGTTGCTAAAATGGCGCTATTCAACCCTATCGAGTAGACCTTTAGGTGCATCATCTCACTCACATACAGAGTTATTCCACGCGCCTGGCAGTATGGATATACCGATATGTCTGATGCGCCAGACAAGAGATCTGTCGGTTCCCAGGTGGTTACTATTACTATGCTATTCTCAATACCATTCAAGAGTTTTGCTAGGACATCAGCGTGTATATACGGCACAAACAAAAATATTGTCTCGTGTTGTGATACATTGAGTAGATATGTCCTGATATGCTCAAACAACGGACTATGATATAGCATGACCATACATCATCCCTCGTAATTTGGAAACCTGAACTTGATGTATCTGAATTGATCCTTTTGATCTACAAGCCGTTCTGAGCGCGGGGCCGGACCACGTACAAAGAACCTCTGCTCATCGCCAACATGAACATACAGGGGTCGCTGGGCGGGCCGCACACTGATTGTGCATATGGTTTTATCTGATATGCGCCGGAATTTTATCTCTATCTTGCGTATTATAAACACCTTGTCCTTCAGGAACTTTTCCAATGTATCACGTATGTGGTTGGCAAACGAGTCATCATAATCATCAAAGTTGCCTATTTGCTTGTCCCTCTCAAGGCCCATTATGGTCCCATCTGCCCGTATTCCCAGATGAACAGAACCTCCCGAGGTGTCATTTCCAAATGCACATACTGCGGTGGCAAATCGCTCCCGCACCGAGTTCATTATACCATCAATGGCCTTTTGGCACCCTGCTCCCGTGAATGGTAGTTTCTCTATACTCATATCATACTGATAGAACTCCTTGAACTCATTATATTTATCCTCAGTCTTTGGTATGTTGCCAGATTTCAAGTTTGCAGGTGACTGTACCTGCTCTTTTGCAGCAGTGTCGATGATGTTCTTGACCCGGCCCACCTGCCCATCCTCTAGTCTGACCTTTATGCCGTATGGATGGTGCCTGCTAGCCGTGAGAATTCCCCGTATTATACCGGTTGTCAATATGCCCGTGCCTTGGTTCTCTTTTGTCTCTATCTCTACGGATAAGCCTACCTTGAGTTTGTCTCTGCCGGGAGGTCTTGCCATGCACAACATAACATACAATACTAGTTATATAATATACAACTCCCAAGGTTTAATATGCCAATTTTTTATGGAGACATCATGCCAAAGTACAAGTCCACCGAGCAGGTACTAAAGATAATCAAGCAGAAGGATCAGATTCGCAACTTTGGTGTCATAGCGCATGTGGACCATGGCAAGACCACCATGAGCGACAGCCTGCTTGCATACTCGGGGATTATCGCGCCATCGACTGCCGGCAAGGCACTGGCCATGGACTATGACAAGGAGGAACAGGAGAGGGGCATCACCATATACCAGGCAAATGTGACGCTGCACTTTACACAGAAAGACAAAGAGTATGTCATAAACATGATAGACACGCCCGGCCACGTAGACTTTAGCGGCAGGGTCATACGCAGTCTGCGGGCCATTGATGGTGCCGTGGTGGTGTGTGATGCTGTAGAAGGCATAATGACCCAGACTGAAACGGTTACACGGATGGCCTTGGAAGAGCGCGTAAAGCCCGTACTGTTCATAAACAAGGTTGACAGGCTCATAAAGGAGCTCCGGCTCACCCCCGAAAAGATGCAAGAGTCACTAGCCAACGTAGTATCAAACTTTAACCAGCTAATCGACACATATGCCGAAGACGAGTACAGACAGGACTGGAAGGTATCCATACAGGATGCCAGTGTTACATTTGGCTCGGCCAAGGACCGCTGGGCCATAAACATAGATGCCATGAAGGAGAAGGGCATTACTTTCAAGGATGTCATGGAAGCATATACGACGGATAATGTGGACAAACTAGTCACAAAAGCACCACTCGCCGAGGCCGTACTGGGAATGGTTGTAAAGCACCACCCGCCCCCGGATGCTGCCCAAAAGTACCGCATACCAAAGATATGGCACGGGGACCTAGACTCGGACATAGGTAGGGCCCTGTTGAACTGCCAGGATGACGGCCCCACCATAATGATGGTGGTAAATATGGTGCTGGACAAGGCCGCCGGACCCGTTGCCATAGGACGGCTCTTTTCAGGTACCATACAGGACGGCCAGACCGTAAACATTATTGATGCGCGAAAGCCTGGCCGCATACAGTCGGTCAACTTTTTCATGGGGAACCAGCGCGAACAGGTGGGTGAGCTGGGAGCCGGAAACATACCCGCCCTGTTGGGAATGACCGAGGCGCGGGCCGGAAACACACTATCCACCATAAAAGACATACATGTCTTTGAGGGCATAAAGTACGTCTCAGAGCCGGTCGTGCAGATTGCCGTAGAGCCAAAGCATCCCAAGGACCTGCCAAAACTTGTAGACGTACTAAAGCAGCTCACCATCGAGGATCCCAATTTAGTGGTAAAGATAGACGAGGAGAGTGGTGAGACCATAATTGCAGGCATGGGTGTGCTGCACCTGGATGTGGCCACCCACCGCATACAGGATGCCAAGGTTGACATTGTGACTTCCGAGCCCCTCATAAACTATCGCGAGGCGGTCCGGGGAGACTGCGAGGCGGTAATGTCAAAGTCGCCAAACCGGCACAACAAGATATTCATGCGCGTCGAGCCCCTAGAACCGGCCATCGCCGAGATGCTCAGAACCGGCGAGATAAGCGACCTCAAGGACAAGGCCGAGGTCTCATCCTTATTAAAGGCGCAGGGGTGGGATACTGATACCATAAAGAGGGTCATGAAGTTTGACTCTAGGGGAAACGTACTGATAAACGGTACAAAGGGCGTGCAGTTCGTACAGGAGTCTACAGATTCCATAAACTCGGGCTTTGAGGAGGTCATGAAGGAGGGCCCCCTCTGTCGGGAACAGATGCGGGACTGTAAGTTCATATTTACACACTTTGTACCACACGAGGATACGGCACATCGCGGACTCTCCCAGCTAGGGCCTGCCTCCAGACGTGCCTGCATGGGAGCTCTGATAACGGCCGGAACAAAGTTGCTCGAGCCTATGTTAGCCATAGAGGTGCGGGTCCCCACCGATTTGGTGGGGAATGTTGCCACCGTACTGTCAGGAAAGCGGGGCCGGGTACTAGACATGCAGCAGAAGGGGCCCGCTAGCATTGTAATAGGCGAGATTCCCGCGGCCGAGACCTTTACCTTATCAGAAGAGATGCGGGGGCAGACGGCAGGAAAGGCCATGTGGAATACGCACTTTAAGGCATGGTCGGAGGTGCCAAAGTCACTGCTGTCCGAGTCTATAAGCACTATACGAAAGCGCAAGGGCATATCACCGGAACCGCCGGCGGCATCCGAGTTTATAGACAAGGAATAGTGTATAATTGACATGGGTGCTGATGGTCGATATTGATGGTACCATAACCGAGAATGGCAACGGCATAATACACCTAGGGGCGCTCAGCTCCCTCCGAAGTGCTGCCGCATCAGGTCACCGCGTCATATATGTAACCGGCAGGTCATCTGTAGAGGCATACATACTGTCGATATTTGGCGGGACCGGAGATGTGGCCGTGGGAGAGAACGGGGGGTGCATCACGCATGAGCCATCCGCACATACAATGCTCGGGGACATAAATATATGCAGGCAGGCGCTGCATACACTACAGTCCCACATACGGAATGTCCAGCAAAAGCTCGTATTCCCACGAATGACCGAGGTGGTGTTAAGCCGCACATTCGACATAAACAAGGGCCAAGAGATACTAGATGATGCCGGTATAGACGTCATGTTATCAGATAGTGGGTTTGCGTATCACATCAACTCAAGGGGAATAGACAAGGGCCGGGGCGTACGCGAAATCATGTCTATGTATGATGTGTCGGCAGATGACATAATAGCCATAGGGGACAGCACCACTGACATACCAATGTTCAGGGAGGCAGGCATCAGCGTAACCATGTCAAATGCATCATCTAGTGTGCAGGAGGCCGCAGATATCGTAACGACATCGCCCAAGGGAGATGGTGTCGTAGATGCCCTTCAGATACTGGCGCCCAGGATGGCATGATATAATGGTGTATGACATACTGATACGGCAGGTCCGCGATATCATACGGCAGTCTATTATACATAGTGATATTGAATATGCAGTAGAGCCGGCCCGGAGTGGTTTTGGCGATATAAGCAGTAATGTGGCGTTTCTGCTATCAAAGAGACTACATCAGAGCCCCGCGGATGTGGCGCGTATCATAGCGGATGGATGTATAATACCACCAGATAGCCTCATAGATACGATACGGGCCCACCCTTCCGGATACGTAAATGCGTATGCAAGATGGGACAAGCTTGCATATATGATACTAGAGTCATCGATTCGGGAAGGATATGGCAGCGTCAAGACAGGGCAGTCCTGTATAATAGAGCATACCAGTGTAAATCCCAACAAGGCGCTGCACATAGGTCATGCGCGAAACATAATAGTGGGCGATGTCGTATCCCGCATACTAAGAAAGGCCGGCCACAAGGTTACCATTTTGAATTATGTGGACGACTTGGGGCTGCAGGTGGCCGACATAGTGCTAGGCTTTAGGCATTTCAAGTATGATATAGAGCCGCCAAAAGGTATAAAGTTTGATGCATACTGCGGGGATACCATATATGTAGATACAAATGCACAGTACGACAAACATCCCGAATTATACAAGATGCGGAGCGATATACTATACAATATAGAGCAGGGCGATACCGATGATGCCCGCATGGCAAAAGAGATAACCCGCAGGGTGCTAGCTGCCCAGCTAAGTACATGCTGGAAGCTGGGCGCATCATATGACATACTGAATTTCGAGTCCCACATAGTACAATCGGGTCTGTGGAGTCAGATATTTGACAAGCTAAAAAAGATGAAGATAGCAACGTACGAGAGTGAGGGGGAGAATGCCGGCTGCTGGGTCATACGCGACAAGGTTCTGGTGCGGAGTAATGGTACGGCCACATACATGGCAAAGGACATACCCTATGCAGCCTGGAAGATGGGCATTATAAAGAACCCCTTCAGATATGTACGGTACGAGGGGCAGCCGGGCAATACACCCCTATACCAGACTATTATACATGATGATGGTATTGAAATGCCACTCAAGGCCGACATGGTGATAACCGTGATTGACAGCCGTCAGTCCAACCTCCAAGAGATGATATCAAATATACTATATGAGATGGGAGGTAAAAACTACATACATCTAAGATACGAGGCGGTGACACTAAGCGAGAAGACGGCCAAGGATATGGGGATATCTACAGATGGCAAGACGCAGATGTCGGGCCGCCGGGGCATATATGTGAGTGTCGATAGTGTATACGACACGCTATACAGAAAGGCATACAGTGAGACCTCCAAGAGAAATCCCGATATGGGTACGGATGCATTACATTTGACATCGCATGTACTGTCAGTGGCAACACTGCGATACGAGATGATCCGCCAGGATCTGGGCCGGCCCATCACATTTGACATGGACAAGTCGACGCGCCTAGATGGAGATACGGCACCCTACATATTATACGCTTATGCGCGGGCCTGCCGTGTTCTAGAGAAGGTACGGGATTTTGGGCATGCCGATACGTCATGTATATACGGAGACAAGGAGCTACATCTACTGCGACTACTGGGCATGTATCCAATTATAATACGTGATGCGGCATCAAATCTATCTCCAAAGGTGGTTGCCCGATACTGCCATGATCTGGCCGTTGCGTTTAACGCGTTTTACGAGTCGTGTACTATAATAGGTTCTGGCGCACACCAAGGCGGCCGGCTATACATGACAAGGGCGTTTGGCGCAGTAATGCATGATGCACTGCATATGCTGGGAATTGATGCGCCACATAGAATGTAATAAATACAGATGCGTATCATATAGAGATGTTGCACGATAGAAAAACTAATTATTCCATATGGGGCGAGAGGAGATACCACAAGAGTCCGGTTATAAAACGGCGCACAATAAAGTATAGCAGTGCGCTAGAGGAGCGGTTGGATACACATATAGCATATATAGACAGGATGCTGGCAGAATGAGTCTCTTTGATGAAGATAGCGACACTAGAACCTCGATAAACTTCTTTAACATGCTGAATGATGAGGAACGCGCCCTGATAGTCTCGGACCTAAATCCGGAGACGTTCAAGATACCCCAATACTATGATGATCTGGTGCCATTGTTATCAAGGGTACAGATGGATATCATAAAGCACGATGGCATAAAGGTGGGCAACCGCCTTATGGAATTAGGTCTTGAGGAGACATGGGCCCGCCTTATCGTATCAAACATGAAGAAGCATGCGCCCACCATAAAGTACCAGGTAAGCCAGATAGAGAAGATGAGCGACAAGAAGTTTGATGAGTCATTCTCCAAGATAATGGACTCGCTGTGGATGGACAAGATAGATAAGAATTTAATTGTTGAAAAGTTTGGTATAGACCAGGAGCAGTTAAACTGTATAATAGATATGACCGGCCACTACATGCAGGATATAATGCGGGGCGACAATACCGAGAAGCAGATTCGCGACATGTTATTAGAGAACGGACTCTCCAAGTCAAAGGTAGATACCATGATGCGCTCCGTAATGCTGCTAGAGCGGGGATGGTACAGGTGGCTGCTGTTCAGGAACACACAAGACGGCCTATACAACATACAGGAGATCAAAGAGCAGAATACCTACATTTTAGAGACCTTAAGGGAGATTCTCGTGCTGCTAAAGGGTCCAAAGTTCGACCGCGGAGTATAGTTACAGGAATATGTAACTCAATGATATAGCAGTAGGTGGGATGTGCATTCAGATTATACATCACAAGATATGGAGTGTATGGCACATAAAGTGTGCAGGCCAAGATTCCCACTAGAAGTTTTTTGGATTGTCCAAATTTTACCCAAAAGTAGCAGTATATCTGTCTGTTTGGGATGTCTCATATACAAAATACCCAAATCATACTCCCAGAATCAATCTTGGCAATAGAATGGTTACTGTTTGTTAGTATGAACCAAGCTTTTTTCACAATATAATCAGCCAAAATTGAACTCGTAAATG
>VXON01000057.1:0-7941 GCA_009840065.1 Cenarchaeum sp. SB0662_bin_33
ATGTCTAAAAAATCTCTAGGTCTAGTAGGACTAGGTGTTGTTATAGGGGTGTTTGGATATAT
Organism: Cenarchaeum sp. SB0662_bin_33; assembly: GCA_009840065.1. GTDB lineage: Archaea > Thermoproteota > Nitrososphaeria > Nitrososphaerales > Nitrosopumilaceae > VYCS01. The sequence continues at coordinate 63 of VXON01000057.1, forward strand.
ACTAATCTGGAATATCATAGCTGCATTCCCAAATGAGGATCCAGACTGGTGTACTGTACTGGCAAATGATATGTTGGGAATGTATGATAGGCTATATGATCATGGTGAGCTTGATGAAGAAATACTAGAACGCATAAGAGATTATCTAGATTCATGGTATTGGGATAACTGTGATGTACCTCTCCCAGAGATGGCTGTAAACATAGGAACGATTCGCGAACACGTAGAAACCCTGCCTTAGGTGCGTATTTTTTATTATTTTTTATTGGCAACTATGCATGTTTGCACTTGGCTGCATTGGGAGGTCTCGATCCATCCTGGCCGACACCATCTAACTCCGATGCTTACTCCTTACGGGATTTTGGCGCCCCGGTTTGTGCGCACCTGACAGATGTGGCTGATACCACCCATCCGCGCTACGGTCCTCTAACGACCGCATGATGTTGAAAAGCATGATAGTTTGTTGTCTTGACAAATGGTGATTGATCATATTGCGCCTATTGTATACGGCAGCGTGGCTCCGCCTATTATAATCCTGACCGGTCCATTGCATGATTATAGTGTAGAACAGTATGATGGCGGACGCGTTGCCGTCCCACTCGTGTATGATGCGGCAGGATCCGCACCACATTTCGCGTCCCTGTGCGTACGATATATCGACATGCTTTAGATTATTACAACACATCTCCCAGTTCTGTCACATTTGATAACCATGGCACTACCCTAGGCGATATATTTGGCATCTATATCACTGGAAGTTTTGTGTCATGGTCTGCAATCATAATTTATATAATATAAATGCCATGATCTTTAAAAAGTATAATTTATATTGTTGTACAACTTAATAATAACCCACTTAGGCAATAATTGCTACACAATCTACTTGTCTAGACTCTTAATTGTGATATCGTATTCTTCAATAACTTAATTCGTAGGCTAATGGGGGAGTTATACTCTGTCTGCTTATCGGGTTTCTGTAGTGTATTTTTGCCATGGTCTGCGTGTGTCTTTTTTTGTGGCATACCATTTAATCTACTATTTTCATCTTCAAGTGCAATAATTTTGGCATACCTATCCGCAATCTGTATACCCTTTTCAGCCATCTCGTGTTCGTGCTTCTTGAGATGGTCAATCTCAACCTCCTTTTCAGCCAAGCGCCCTGTCGACTCTAGCGTCATTTTTGCCACCCTCCCGAATGCAGACAGGTTGATATGTTAAATACCGACATTCCGACACTTGTAGTGATTGTATTTGCTCATTTTTTAACGACTAATGAGTAGATATTAAAATCAATATGTTATCTAGCTACATCTTTGAAGGAAATTAACGGGGGAAGAGTTGTTCTCTTGTCTTTGTTCGGGTGTATGGATAAGATGTTATGGACATAAAATTGATGTGCTCCTAACAATACTAATCTCGGCTTAAATGCGTATGTGAAATGCCCCATCAATTGCCACCGCCAAAAATATGATTGTCAGATATGGGGCCGTCACCTTGTAGGCCCGCCAGGCGAAGTCGGATGTGGGGTTTTGTGTCAGCCTGTAGTGATATAGTAACATCAGGCCTCCGGACACGGCAGCAATGCCTAGGTATAACAGCCCCATGCCAAATACGTACAACGCCAGAGAGTACGGTAGCAGTATCAGTGTGTTTGCCAGTATGTATTTGGAGGTGCGCCGCATCCCTATCACCACCGGCAGCATGGGAACGTTTGCCTGTTCGTACTCGTCGCGAATCTTCATGGCCAGACACCAAAAATGTGAGGGTGTCCATACAAATACCAAAAAGCCCACCAGAAAACCCAGTAGGTCCAGTGTGCCCGTGGCCGCCGCCCATCCTGCCCAGGATGCAGCACTGCCGGCTATTCCACCTATCACTATGTTTGATGTGTTCAGTCGTTTTAGCCAGACTGTATATATTACAACATATGAAAATATCCCCAGCGCTATAAAGAAGGATGATGCCATATTTATTAGAAAATACCCATACAACACAGAGGCGCAGCTTAGAACTAATCCGTAGGACAGCACGGCCTTGGCTGATATGCGTCCCGCCGGAATGGGACGTGTACTGGTCCGGGTCATCCGTGGGTCTATGTCACGATCATAGTAGTGGTTAAGGGCACTACTTCCTGCAGATGCAAGAGCACCAGCAACTACTATATGCACATATGTCATGTAATCTACACTGACCGGGTCCGGCGAGAGTTGGGAGGCACCATAAAGAGATGCTACCGCCGTAATAACCAACAGTATCACGATTCGGGGCTTTGATACCTCCAGTATCTCTTTGAGTGCCAATTATAGCACTATTATTGATATACATTTAATTTCTTTCTACAGGATTATGATGGTTAATATAATTACTATGTCATCTCTTCTGCGGTTCTATATTCTGATGCAGTTCCAGAGCGAGATGTCCCGGTCTAGCTGTCTGCCAAGTCCCGTACCTTGCGCTTCTGCGGCCTGTTTCTATACTCGCCGGTTATAATATAATTCACCGAGTCACTCATGAATAATGCATGATCCGCTATACGCTCCAGATATCTCAGCAGGAGGGCCTCGGCCATGGCGCATTTTGTGTCATTGGACTTTATCAGGGATAGCATCCTCTCATGGTATATGCTGTCCACCATTGCCTCTTGGTCCTGTATGTGCCTTGCCTTGTCCAGATTCAATGTGGCGAACGAGAGTATGGCATCCTTTACCATCCTCTCCACTAGGGTTAGCGAATCGTTCAGGTGTGTACGGACACATCTTCGCAGGTCCCCAAAGGAGTCACGAATCATTGTTATGTCGTAGGCGTATCGACCAAACCGGAGAAAGTCATAAGATATCTCTATGGATGAGCGCGTGAACCGAAAGTCCTGCGCAACCGGTTGATATTTTAAGAGTATCTCAAAGGTTAGATTTCCCACCTCAAAGTATTTTTGACGTATCATGTCTGATATTCGCAGTGCCTCATTACTGGTGTTGGTACCTGTAATGAACGACTCGGTAGCCAGTGACATTATCTTGGTGTCCAGCGTGCCCATCTCACTTAGCGTAAAGGAGAGTCTTCTTAGGGAGGGATCTATTAGCCTTGTCATTTAACCGAATTGGCCTTGGACGTATTTAGCAGTTAGTTTGTCGCATGGCTTCTCAAACACCTGCTTTGTCTTTCCATGCTCAACAAGCCTGCCCAAATACATAAAGCCCGTATAGTCAGAACAGCGTACTGCCTGCTGCATGTTGTGCGTCACTATAATTATACAATAGTCCTTTTTGAGCTCCTCTATGGTCTCTTCAATCTTTTGCGTGGCTATGGGGTCCAGCGCGGAGGCGGGCTCATCCATGAGTAGTACCTCGGGCTGTATGGCCAAGGCCCGTGCTATGCAGAGACGCTGCTGCTGACCTCCGGAGAGCTCTAGGGCGGGTCTCTTTAATATGTCCCTGACCTCGTCCCACAGATACGCCATCTTTAGGCAGTCTTCCACTATCTCGTCTAGAATCTTTCTGTCCCTAACTCCGTTCAACTTAACTCCTGCCACGACATTGTCGTATATACTCATGGTGGGAAACGGGTTGGGTTTTTGAAAGACCATGCCTACCTTTCTGCGGTGGTATATGGGATCAATTCTCTTATCGTACAAGTTTGCATTATCCAGCAGTACGCGCCCCTCAACCCTTGCATCCTGCGTCATGTCGTGCATGCGGTTTAGGCAGCGTAGATACGTGGTCTTGCCGCACCCGGACGGCCCTATGAGCGCCGTTACAGACCTTTCAGGAAAGGCCAGCGTAAGGTCTTGAACAGCATGCGTCTTTCCATAGTATACGTTGATATTCTCAGTCCGCATCTTGTACTTGGGGTGTGGCTGCTCTGCAATAGCAGTGTTGGCATTCCTGTCTGTCATTACAGTGCTCATCTTTCCATCCAACACATCCTACACTTTCAGCGTTCCTCTTAATCCTTTGCCACTTTTGTCCCTTAGGAAGAAGTAGCGTACGCCCACATGTATTGCAAATATGATTATTACTAGCGTCAATGCCGCCCCCCACCCTGCTATTCGGGCCTCATCGTACGGCTGTAGTGAGAGACGCCATATCCTTAATGGTAGGGCATCTGTAGATGACTCAAAACCACTAAAGAATATGTTGCTGCCCAGAATGGTCATTATCAGTGGCGCAGTCTCGCCCCCCACCCTAGATACTGACAGTAACACTCCGGTTAGTATTCCCTTCTTTGCCTGTGACAGCACTATCCGTAAGGTGATTACCATCTTTGATAGGCCCAATGCGGCGCCTGCCTCACGATAAGTCCATGGCACCATTCGGAGCGCCTCCTCGGTGGATCTGGCTACTATGGGGAACATTATAAACGACAGGGCTATAGCTCCGGCCCAGACTGTATAGTATCCCAGGGTCAGCACGATTGCCAGAAATGCAAATATTCCCAGCACAATAGAGGGCACCTGCATAAACACATCCAAAAAGAACCGAATCTGCCTTGCAAAGTAACTACTGCCGCCGTACTCGGCTAGGTATATGCCGCCCATTATTCCAATGGGCAGCCCAATCACGGATGTGAGGGCTATTATGATTACAGTGCCCTGTATGGCCGGCCCTATGGATATCTGCCCCGCCCCCACGGCTCCGGGTTCGCCTGTTAGAAACTCCCAGTTCAGGGCCGGCAGACCGCTATACACAGCAGTACCTAAAATCCATATCAGTGGTATTATTGCAGCAAGGGCGCAGACCACTACAGTACCCACCACAACCTTGTCCACCAGAAGCCGCCTCCTTACATTGGACTTGAACATGGCCCGTATCTCGGCGCGTTTCTGCTGGCGTTCTGTATAACTCAATGTATCGGCCCCTCGTTAACCTTTACCATACGGGCCACCAGAAAGTGAGCGGCGATGTTTATGCCCAGTCCCACTGCCAGAAGAATCAACCCGATGCCAATGAGCGCCGCCGGATGCAAACTTACAGGCGATGCCTCTATGAACTCGTTGGCTATTATACTTGGCATGCTCTGACTAGAGTCGAAGAGTGACTGCGGTATTGCCCGCAGGCCGGTTGCATTTCCAATCAGCATGGTGACTGCCATCGTCTCGCCCACGGCCCTCCCAAGACCCAGCATGGATGCCCCCAACAGGCCGGTCTTTGAGTATGGGAATATGGCCATTCGAAACATCTCAAAGGTAGTAGACCCTAGCATGTAGGCTGCCTCCTTCTGCTGTTGGGGAACCGCCATCATGACTTCCCTTGATATGGATGATATGGTGGGTATGATCATTATGGCTAATATTATGCTGGCAGTCAGTATGTCCAGGCCAAACGGTGTCCCACCAAACAGGAATATCGAATCACCAAACATATCGTGCAGCGGCTTCTCTATCAAATCCCTAAAGTATATACGGAACACAAACAATCCCCACAGCCCGAATACAACACTGGGAACCGCCTCTATGAGTTCCACCAGATATCCAAGAGGTTGTCCGATCTTCTTTGGAATTATCATTACCAGCATTGCTATGCCTATGCTAAGCGGGAATCCAATGGAGAGTGCAATGGCGCTGGTTATCAGAGTGCCTAGTATGTACGGAAATGCACCAAAAGACTCTCGTCCGGGTACGGGGTTCCAGTCCGTGCCGGTGATGAATCCAAGGCCCTCCTCCTCAAAGATGGGCATGGACTCGATTCCCAACTGTAGCACAATCACCAGTATTACGGCTAGAACGTAGGCTCCCGCCGCGGCAGCTGCAAACTTGAATATCTTATCTGATAGCAGAAACCTCTTTGCCTTTTCGTCCCGCTTCACCCACTGCTTTACCATTGTTGTAAATTATCCATGTGGAAAATATGTGACATCCATAAATAGATTATAAAGTATATAATCATCTATATTGTTTATATAGAATACGATATAATATACACTTTGTCTACAAAATAACATGGATTCACCAAGACAGACAAGAAAACTGCAAAAAAACGGTGGCTCTACATATGTGATATCACTACCACGTTCCTGGGTGGATGGGATGCATCTGAAGACGGGTGATGGCATATCCGTATCCGTAAATGTAAACAACTCCCTGACCATATCTCCCGATGTCAGTTTGGTTGATAACAGCCAGGCTGTGGCCGCTGTGGGCCCTAAGGATTCGGACGAATCCATAAGACGCAAGGTGGTGGCAATGTATCTGGCCGGTTATGGCTCCATCAAAATAATGGCCAAGGGCATAAGACTGGGTCCGGGCCAACTAAACACAGTCCGAAAATTTATCCGCTCCTCGATGGTTGGTACGGAGATAGTAGAGTCCAGCTCCGAATATATAACAATCAAGATTCTTACACGTCTGCCCGAACTGACATTCTCCACCGGGTTAGTTAGAATGTGCAAGATGACTACGGAGATGCACAGGGAGGCGTTGGAGGCAGTCCAAAGTAGGGATGCAGAATACGCCAAGGAGGTGGTGAAGCTTGATGATGAGATAGACAGATTCACGTTTTACATGCTGCGTAATCTGAACATGGCCGTAAGCAATGCTAGTGTCATGCAGGAGATGTCACTGGGCAGTCCCACCGACTGCATGTACTATAGAACCGCAGTATCGCGTATAGAACGGGTGGCTGACCATGCGGCACTCATAGCCAAGAGGGTAAAGTATCTCTCCGAGGATGTGGACACTGAAATCATGAGCAGGATACAAGACCTATCTGTCTCTGTCATGGACATATTCAGTATGTCCATAGATGCGCTGGTAAGCTCTGATTATGCGTCTGCCGAAGATATATCCAGACATCTTCCCCATATGGAGGCAGCTCAGGAGGAGCTCATGATGTCCATAAAAAAGTCGTCTCCGGACGTAACCGTTATCAAATTTATACTGGACAGTATTCGACGGTCTTTGGAATATACTGCAGATATTGCCGAGGTTGTGATGGACCTCAACATAGGGAGGATAATCGATGTGAATGTCCCACACCATGATTTGGTCAAGACACTAGCCGGATAGGGGCATGATGAGCTTTTCTACCATTGTTGTCGATTTGCAGAATGCACTAAAACGTGACATGCCCCAGATAAGGTTTCTATTATTGAAGAATCCAGCCATGGCGTATACCCGCATAGTTGAGATAGGCCGTGATGTGGGACTCAAATACGACATACAGCTTATTGTCAACTTTCCCCAGGAGGGAAAGATCGAACAGTTTGATATGTATGGCAAGCAGGATCTCAGTCTGATAATAGACAAGGAGCGTCGTAACTTTCCCATATACCGGCATATAATAAAAGAGAAGGCCAAAGAGATATTTGGTGGCATAAAGGTTGAGGATGCCTACATGTATGAGGGCAAGGAGGGGGCTAGGGTCTGGACCCGCAATGGCAAGATAGACATACTGCCCCACTCCCTCCACATATGGACTGTCTTTGATGATGATGTGACCACATACTGTGACTGGCTACTAGAGAATGTATATCTATTCGGAAAGCTGAGCTAAGAGGGCCCTTGCCTCCTCGTGCTTGGGGTCTATCTTTAGTATCTGCATGCAGCATAACACTGCTTCCTGGGCCTGCTTTAGCGCTAGATGAGCATTGGTTTTGAGCATGAGGGCCTCTATGTCATCATGCTGGAATGTAATGGCCCGCTCAAAGTAGGGCAGGGCGCGGGCCGGCTCCTCAAGTATGTAGTATATGCTGCCCATGATAAACAAAAAGTCATGGTCTTCGGTATATCTCTCCTCTATGGACCTGCCAAACTCCAAGGCTTCTGTGTACTCCCCCCTCTGAATCATCTTTCGTAGTCTTCTCTTTGGGTATGCGCGGGAGAAGGGCAACTATGAGACTCTCAGTATGCCACTTTGAATCAGGAACTGCAACCCCTGAACGAATG
>VXON01000057.1:8041-11722 GCA_009840065.1 Cenarchaeum sp. SB0662_bin_33
CTGATCATCAATGGAACCTTCGACCCACCACATTGCAGTATTCTTTATCCAGTCTGGTATCACTGCTACTGGCTTTGTCCCGGAGTAGACATCTATGGGCACCAAGAGGTAGTCTCCCTGTGCTGATGGGGGCACCACGCCGTCTTTTGAGAGGCCGTATATGTATATGAGATAATTGGTCATGCCCGATTCATTTACTATAAACTCAATCTCTGCCTGGCCTGAGGGAGAGTACAGGTATAGTCTTCCCTCATCACTGGATATGGAGCGTTTAGGTGGTGTCAGTGGGTTGCCTAATTCGTCTACATCTACCACCCAAAAGTCATACTGGACCTGATTTAGAAATTCGGTATCATCGTACTTTGAGATAAATTTGATTAACATCCTCATGGGACAATCCTCCACAGGCGGGTCCGGACTGTAAAATACATGCAACTGATACTTGAAGAAGTATGATGGTTTCTTTATGGACTGATCCAGGCCGTCTATGCTCGGGCATCCCAGCTGTGCCTCCTGCTGCGCAGTGGATATGATACCTGCAAAAGGATTTTCAGTGACACCTGTCCTGTACTCCTGAAGCTCAAACTCATACTCCCTGGGTGGTATGCCTTCAGACACATGAGTCCATGTGAGGGCCTTTATGGGGAATGGGAATCCATCTGAGACCCATATTTGGCTGTTGGCCCCGCCGGTTCTCCATCCAACTAGTATTACATTATCAAAGTGACCGGCAGGTACATCATGGCCGTCAGCCAGCAGCTCTTTTGGCAGTATCTGTTCGCCGCCTATGTTGGCAATTTTGCCCCAAGATGGCATTGAAAATATCTTTGGCTCGTTCGCATTGGCAAACGCCGAGAGCCACACCACTGATGACTTGAATGCCCCGATGTATGAGCTCAGTTCCGGAGAGCCTCCTGTGGGCTCTGGCGCTATCTTTCCCAGCTCCATCTGGCCGACCGTCACCCTGCTGCCATCATACACAACAACATGTGCCAGCCACTTGGTCTCGGTTCCCACCTGTATGTCCTTTTCAACCCATATATCCATGGTAAATTCTGCGCACTCTTTGTAGTCTACATGGCACATCTCATAGGAGTAATAGTCGCCTATCTGCATACCCTCGCCTACATGCCAGTCTCCGGCATAGTCCACTCCACCCTGCTGAAACTGGGCCATGGCAACACCTGACTGACCTAACAGTACAACTACACCAAATAGTGCTACTGCCAATGTATACTGACTCATCTTTTCCATAGTATATAGAATACACACTACTAATATTAAGACTTGGGGGGTTGGGTGTTGTACTGATCTGACCAAGTACTATCGATTAATAGTCAGGTCATGCTTGGCATAATAAATATAGAAGTTATATTATACTGTATCTGTTATGTGCGACTGCTCAAAGATACACATGTACGAGGTGGAGTTCAAGTTGAATGGCATGGTTGTAGTTCCCATACACAAGAATTGCGGTTTTGCGCTAGGGGAGAAACAGGCCGAAAAGTTCCAAAAGGAACTGGTAAAGTCATGGGGCTTTGCAGAAGAGTAAAGATATAATCGGTATTCTGTACCAATACGGCATGTTATGCTACATATTGATTTCAGACGGACACACATCGAATTTTTATAATTAAAATAACTCTTCATATCTGCTAGGAACAAAAAATAGATAAAAAAACAATAAATTTAACGATCAACATCTTTGCATGTGCCAACAGGACATGCGCAATGTACATCACAATAGCACGAACCCTGCATTGCGCAGTCACACTCTGGTCCGGCCTCTAAGGCTGCTGCGCAGCCACAAGCGGAATCTTCCATAACCATATTATTCTAGAACACTATTTAAAGTTGTTATATTGCTTTGTTATAATCTATGCGCATAAATTATACCGTCTTTGATGGTTCAGGCAGGATTATTACACTAACTCTTTAGGGTGTTTAAGACATGCTTGGTTTCACGACGAATTATGGATGTGTTGTCTTTGAGGGCAAGCTCAGCATCTATGGCAATACTGTAGACAAATTCGTGATGTGTGGGGTTTGTAGACATGGCAATGCCTGCCTGATAGCACAGGTAATAGTAACCGTCCGACAGACGCTGCTCTTGCAGCAATATATCTGCCTTGTGTCGTATTATCTCTGCTGATTGTTGTGGGTACAGTCCAACGACGGCCTTGCTCATTCTATCTAATAGTATTGTGGACGCCCTCTCTATGCCCCACATACCGGATATGGTCGCAATGGTATCGGGGTATCTCTCCACATCCCGAAGATACTCTAATGTGTGCGTGGACGGCATCCTATGGTTAGCTGCTAGAATCGCATCACACAGGTGTATGTTGGCGCACTTTTGCCAGCAGGCCGCCATTACGGCAGTACCGGCATTTAACGAACGTGCCGTACATATCATTGAATCTGTCAAGCTGATTCGGGCGCAGTCAAGGAATATCTCGGATATGTGGGACTTTATATTTTGTATTAGTGGTGCCAGCACCATCGTATCATCTCGTATTATGGTCATTGTCGAGTATCCTGCCAGAATATGCGACCTTGACTCATTTGTGCTGCCATGATGTATGACTATGGGCTGGTTGTCGTATGTGGATATTGCAGATGGTTCTGTAACCTTTTCATCAAATATTATAATGTCGTGTATGCATGTGGAATGCCCACTACCGTTGGAATGACAACCTGCCAGGGCAATGGGGTAATGCCCTAAATCCGTTGCTATGCGTTCTAGATTCACTATATTCACCATACATCTGAACAAATTAAAGTATCATTCTTTCCGTGCGTTTAAATTAAGATGTACGATACATCAAAGAGGCTCCTGTGGTGTAGTCCGGCTAAGCATACTGCCCTCTCAAGGCAGTGATCCCGGGTTCAAATCCCGGCGGGAGCACTTAATCATGCATCTGATACAATTATTGCGCGCAGGATGACTACAGATATACAGATGTCTTATCGATAATGATCATAACTATTATGGTATATGAAACTCTGCATACATCACACCGCTGGATGGACACATTGTTGTCTTAGTAAAATTTGGGTAATTTGAAAAATCCTTCTACCTTGCTAGGACTTGAATACTAAACACATCTCTCCACATTGGAGGCATATAGAATTGGTTAAACAGCATACTGCCCTCTAACGGAATGATGCTATGCCTATTTGATGTCAAACATAATATGCAGAGCCCTGCATGCACAACTTTTATCCGGAGGGTGGCTGCTCTATTTTTTTGCCTTTTCTGGAACATGCTCCTTGACAGGCTCAGTATGATGTGGTAAAATACCAACAATTATTCCAATAAACACCTCTAATAAGATCATTGTAGGCATCACCCATTGCGGTTATATATCATCATACTTTGGTGCGATTGTTTGTCAACATATCAATATGTCGTACCTTTTAGTTATAACTAGGAAAGGTAGTTTCTCTACACTAAAAAGCCTAATTTAATTCGAATTTGTTACCTAGGTTATATCTGAGGAGTTTTTCAAGACTAGAGTCTAGGTGTAAATTTGTACTTTCTGACTATACAGGGGTTGGTGCGTAAATCTGATTTAAGATCATATTGCCCACTGGCAGTCTGAACAACGTTGGTTTCTTAAGTATCAGACTGAAGAATATTATCTATTTATTTATAGTACCGTACTATACGATCCAAAT
>VXON01000001.1 GCA_009840065.1 Cenarchaeum sp. SB0662_bin_33
ACCTATAAAGATCAAAGGATTTGTTAAGGGGTATATATTAGCTGGACGCGGCCGGCGCATTACGACAGTGATCAGCGCCACAAGGGGGGGATTCTGTGCATTATCTATTTTCAGATGCCTGTCTGGGCAAAAATGCTTATTTTAAAATATTATAGATCGAAATATCGTCGTTGGGTATGACTCTGTATAGTACGTTAACACGAACTTTCGTCACGGGGTATACGCATAGCCTATAAAACCTGAATACATCATATTATATTGTATAATGAAACCCATCATCATAATACTGGGAACCATTCCTGCATTGGTGGCAATACTGATAAGCATACCCCTTCTGACGCAGCAGGACATTCCCTTCTCGGCGGCCGTACCCAACGACTCCATAGAGATAGAGTATTCAGTACACGACCTTCGGGTTGTATCATTTGGTGTCACCGAACGGCTGGGTGCGGATACCTCTCAGATACTGACAATTCGGGAGGATGGTGATATCCGTCTCCTGATTACAAAGGACGGCTATCCCAGCCCCACAATCCGCAATCAAATCCCATACGATGATGTCATGCTGCTACTTGCTCTCATCAAGGAGACCGGCTTTATGGCCATCCCTGAGGATACATTTCCCATAAAGGATGATGTCACCGAGTACAGGCGACACGCCGTCAAAATAACACTCAACGGGGCTAGCACGCAGATATTCTGGCCTGAACAGAATGTTACAGATGCGTTCATACCGCCCCTTATAACGCAGGTTGAGACTAGACTTTACGACCTTTTGGTACAGACGCGTGATAACTAAAAATATGCAAACACATCTACTAGTATCATGATATCGTTGGCCGGAGACCGGAGTGACTCTCTAGGCACCATACGTGATGAGAATGTATCCAAGGGAACCACCAAGGTCAAGCGCGGGTTTGCCCACATGCTAAAGAACGGTGTAGTGATGGATGTGACCAGCGTGGAGCAGGCTACCATTGCCGAAGAGGCGGGTGCAGTCTCGGTCATGGTACTGGATAAACTGCCATCGGATGTGCGCGCCGCCGGCGGTGTGGCCCGCACTGCCAGCGCCAACATAATCCGCGAGATAATGGACTCTGTTACGATACCAGTTATGGCAAAGTGCCGAATCGGACACGTATATGAGGCCCGTGTACTATCTGAGATAAACGTAGACATGATTGATGAGTCCGAGGTACTGACACCTGCCGACGAATCACATCACATATGGAAGTGGGACTATACCACACCGTTTGTCAACGGCGCCCGGTCCCTGGCAGAAGCGCTGCGACGCATAGAAGAGGGCGCCGCCATGATTCGTACCAAGGGCGAGCCCGGAACCGGAAACGTGGCTGAGGCCATCACGCATATAAAAAAAGTCAATGATGAGATACGCCAGGCAAAGGCAATACATGACTCCGGAGACCGGCAGGATTTGATGCGGCTGGCCCGGGACTTTCGCGTATCCTATGATATACTGCACGAGACGGCCCACCTGGGCAGGCTGCCCGTGGTAAACTTTGCAGCCGGCGGAGTTGCCACGCCCGCCGATGCCGCATACTTGATGTCGCTGGGGTGTGATGGAATATTTGTGGGGTCTGGCATATTCAAGTCCGATGATGCCAGAAATAGGGCCCGGGCAGTAGTTTTGGCAACTACATTCTGGGACAAGCCCGAGAGGGTGCGCGAGGCGCAGGAGATGGTGGATGAGCAGCAGTCCATGCTGGGCCTTGACACTACAAAACTTGAGTTGCGCATGCAGGAGAGGGGGTCTGACGCATGAGCATTACGGTGGGCGTATTATCCATACAGGGTGATGTATGTGAGAATATGGCCGCATCCCATCAGGCACTGGACGAGATGAACATATCGGGCAATGTCATTCCGGTAAAGACACCATCGGCAATATCAGATGTTGATGTCATGATAATACCTGGGGGCGAGAGCACTACAATAGGACTGTTAACACTGGCCGGCGACACACTAGCAACCTTGGGCGAGCGCATCCGGGGCGGGATGCCGACCTTGGGGGTATGCGCAGGACTGATACTGCTGGCCGGCGATGTCACAGATAGGATGCTGGGCGGTACGGGCCAGCCACTGCTCAAGGTTCTTGACATAAAGCTTGAGAGAAACTCGTTCGGACGGCAGCGCGACTCATTTGAGACCATACTATCCATGAAACCCCTAGGGATAGGTGACTTTCCAGGAGTATTCATTCGCGCTCCCTCGGTTACTGCGGTCAGTCCGGATGTGGAAGTATTATCAGTATATGATAATCGAATCGTGGCCGTAAAACAGAACAATACCATTGGGACATCCTTTCATCCGGAACTCTCTGGAAGTACAGAGCTCCACAGGCACCTGATAGGCATGGCTAGGAGATGATGTTGTGCATGGCCCTTAGGTCCAAATCCATGCCCTGAAGGCTGATGGGTATGTCCGCATCTATCTCATCCTTTAGAGATAATCTTTGTGCCTTCTTTTCGTTCCAGACATATGAGTTAAACAGTATGATATCCTCGGTGCTGGCCGTACTATATGTATGATTTAGTGGTTCCGGGTGCCTCTCCCTGTGTATGCTGTTCCCTAAGTATATGGCACCCCAGATGTATTCTGTAATAAACGGTATGATGGGCGCCAGAAGTCTTAGTATTACACGCAGCACATAATGCAGCGTGTGCCGGGCCGCATCCCTCTGCTGTATGGTAAAACCGTCTCCCCGGGCTCTGCGCTTTACCATCTCAATGTAGTGTGCCGCAAACACATTCCAAGTAAACTCACGTATGGCTATTGCGGGCACAAAAAAGTTGTACTCTCCATAACCCTTCATGCATCTCTTTATCAGGCCGTCGGCTTCCTGTATAATCCATCTATCTGTTTCTTCCAGATTATCAGATGAGACAACGGGAAACTCGGATAGGAGTCTGGAGACATTCCATAACTTGCTGAGAAATTTTTTTGTAGACTGTATCTTCTGCTCATTGCATCTAAAGTCATATCCATGATTCACCTCGCTGGCGCTCCACAATCTGAAGGCATCCGCACCATACTTTTGTATTACGGGTAGTGGATCAATTGCATTACCCCTACTCTTGCTCATCTTCAGGCCCCTCTCATCCACACCATATCCCATTATCCATGCATCTGACCAGGGTATCTCTCCGGTCAGCGCCTCGCACCGTAGCAGCGTATAGTACAACCATGTCCTGACTATATCTTTGGACTGGGGCCTTATGGCTGCCGGATATCTCTTTTTAAAGAACTCATCATCACTGGTATAATATCCTGATATGAACAGGGGCGAGACGCTAGAGTCCATCCATGTATCAAATGTACGACTCTCCCCTACAAACTCCCTGTTTTCACACTTTACACATGACTCTATAGGACACCTCTGCCGCCAGGGTTGATAGTACCTACCCGCCGGCGGGACATGGGGATGGCTGCATCTCTTGCAGTACCATATGGGCACCTCGGTACCATAGTATCTCCGCCGGGATATGGGCCAGTCTATGTTTATGGAGTCCAACCAGTTCAGTAATATCTGATGGTGCATCGGAGGATGAAACCGTATATTCCCAGACATACTGCGAAGCCTCTCGACTGAATCCTTCTGTTTCATATAGTATTCGTCCATGGGTATTATCTCTATGGGGGTCTTGCTGCGCTCCGAGATGGGTGTTCTGTGGGTTATATCCTCAATCCTTTCAATTATATCAGAATCCTTCATGTCCTGTATTATGGCATCGCGCGCCTGCTTTGGACGCAGTCCTGCATATGCGCCCGCCGCCTTGGTCATACGCCCATCTATGCCGATGGATATTATCTCGGCAAGGCCCATCTCCCGGAACAGCATTACATCGTTCTGATCACCATAGCTGCATACCATGACGGCCCCTGATCCAAACTCCATCCTTGCTGACGAGTGAGACTTTACCTCCACATGCCTGTCGAATATGGGAACTTTTGCCCTTCTTCCTATGTATTTCTTATATCTTGTGTCCTCAGGATTGACTATGATGGCCTGGCAGGCGCATAGCATCTCGGGTCTTGTACTGGCAATTATGATATACGTATCGTCTATGGCAAACTTCATGTAGACCAATTTTGTAGCTATATTCTGGTATGTTATCTCTGCATCCGCAATCGTCGTACCCGACACCCAGTCATAATTATTTGGTCGGGTTGCCTGGTATATGCGTCCCTTATTCCATAACTCTATGAAGGTAGCCTGTGTCAGGGCCCTGTATTCGGGAGTGTCGGTCCTGTATCTGTTGTTTATATCCCCGCTTATGCCAAGACTCTTCATTATCTGCACCATCTCGCCTTCCAGCTCATCTAGCGACTCTCTGCACATCTCGAGAAATTTTTCGCGCGGAGTATCTCTCATACGAATATTTAGCTTCTTTTCGGTGTATATTTCGACGGGCAGGCCGTTTCTGTCTATACCGATGGGAAAGTATACTGCCTCTCCGGCCATTCGGGCGGTACGGGCAATCATGTCAATCTGTGCATAGTGGGCGGCCGCCCCTATGTGCCAGGGACGGCCGGACGGGTATGGTGGTGGCGTGTCTATTGTAAAGTAAGAGTCTGCATCTTTTGTATCATACGTGTCACACTCCCATCTCTGGAGAATCTCCTTTTCTATATCCGGATCCCATGCCTTGGCAGATATACTCAGCTATATCACCGGAATCTTGGATATTATATGCGAGCCCTTGTTGTACCCTTCATATATGTAGACACCCACACCCTCCACGTTCTTGGGGAGGTTGGGGACCAGATGCTTGATTATCTCAACGGCCAGATTCTCAACGGTGGCCTCCCCCTCCAGTAGATATGTCGTATGTATGGGCAGCTGCAAATCAAATCTTCCCTTTGGCCCGTCAAACGCAATCCTGTAGTGCTGCTCGGTCTCTGATATGAGGTATCTCCTATTTATAAAGAATTTATGATCAAACCCACGCAGAACATTCTTGATAATCCTCTTGGCCTCTGAAAAGTCCACCAGTAAGTTATTCTTCATTGTTCCCACCATCTCCACCATTACGGATGACGTGTGTCCGTGTAGTATGGAGCACTTCTCTACCAGTGGCAGAATGTGCGCATAGTCAAACGCAAATGATGGGTCCTCCAAAAATATAGAGCCGGTCTCGGGAGCATCACTATGAAATATTATGTCATCCATCTCCTTGATTCTAGATACCAGCCGCGGGTGGCCCATGGCAATCACATTCTCGCTGCTTAGCCGTTTTTTTATGCTCGCATACGTCGCAATGTCCTGCTCGTTATCAATTATCTGTATGTAGCCATCGGCAGTCTTGAAGTTTGCTACCAGCGGGGGCTGGCCTGCTATTACACAGTTGTGCTCGTACGGCTTGTTGAGAAAGGATAACAACATTGCAACGGAGAGCTCCGTCCTACTCTTCATCAGGTTCCCTTTCTTGTCTATATATTTGAAGTCCGCATCCACAATACTTGTAGCAACCATAAATTAATCGTGCTTTTACGATATTATAAAACCTAACGGGAATCATGTACCACACTACAGAACCCATGCAGGCCCCTCATTCCGGCAGCATTATGTGATTATTGTTATTATTATAGATGGGCCGCCTGTGCTATGTATTATTTTTGCAGAAGGGCATCCACCCTACAGGCAAACTCTACATCATTTGTGGTTATGCCGCCGGCATCATGAGTCATCAAATCTATTGCGACCTTGTTGTATACGTTGAACCACTCCGGATGGTGGTTCATCTCTTCGGCCATGTCGGCCACCTGCTTCATGAACCCGAACGCCTCCTTAAAGTCACTAAATTCAAAGTCCTTGTGTAGTTTTTTGTTCTGTATAATCCAGCCATCTAGAGTCTCCAGCGGTATAATATCCAGTTTTTTTATCATTATAATTATAATATATGAGGGCCCAAATTTAAAGCACCCTGATGTATGACATATTACAGAGAGCCGTTCACGCATGCAATGTGTCCGGTAGGGTGGGGGTGGCATTCTCCGGAGGCGTGGACAGTACCATGTTGGCACATCTGTGCAATACAATGAAACATGATGTGACACTGCTTACGGTGGGGTTTGATAACAGTCATGATGTGTGGTATAGCCGGGAGGTATCCTGCGTGCTTGGCCTCCCGCATTACACGCATATAATACAAAAAAATGAATTTTATTCTGTATATGACATAATAAATGATAAAATAGACGAAAAATCACTATCCTGGCGCGAAAACTGCACGGCGTTTTATTTTGTGCATAAACTGGCTGAAAAATACAATTTAAATACAATAATCACCGCCAACGGCATTGATGAACTGTACTGCGGGTATGATGTGTACAGGCGCATATATGACAAGGGCGTTGATGTTATATTATCTGTCATGTCTGATAAGATAAAAAACGAGATTACAATGCTGCATACAATCTCTAAAATATGTAACATTACAATGCATAACCCGTTTTTGGGGCGGGATTTTATCGATTATTCACTTACAGTACCATTATACGAGAAGGTGCGGGGCAGTGATGACTATATTCGAAAACATATTGTCAGGGCCGCAGCCGAGCAGATGGGACTGCCACACAAAATATGCTACAAGCGAAAAAAGTCATTACAGTATGGAACCAGAATACACCATAATATTCCACTATAATCCTTTTACATGCTCGGATACGTTACGTATTATGGCTAGTGAGGCTCCCAGCTGCATGGCGGGATTAAATATTGCATTTAAATCATTTTTACTCAGATTCTGGGATATTGCAGAGTCCTGCATTAATGCATCCCGAAGATGCACGTCCATCTTTAGGGCCTCAAATGCCACACCCTGTACGGCACGATAAGCCGTCATTCTGGACATGCCCTTCTGTATGAGGGCGCCCATTACAAATTCGGCAAATATATGCCCCTTTGTCATATCTATATTTTTAATTATTCTATCCCTGTTTATTACAATATTTGATATTACGCGCAGCATGCTCTCACACATCTCATCCAGCAGAATGGATGTGGTGGGGATGGTAAATCTCTCGTTGGCCGAGTTGGTGAGATCCCTCTCATGCCACAGGGCTATGTTCTCAAATGCAATACCTACCTGTCCGCGTAACAGCTTTGCCAATGATGATATTCTCTCGGATTTTATGGGATTGCGCTTTATGGGTACGGCACTGCTGCCCATCTGTCCCTGCTTGAACTGCTCTGCCACCTCGTTAATCTCCGTTCTCTGTAGGTTTCTTATTTCAAGGGCGATTTTGTCCAGTGTGGACCCCAACAGTGTCAGGGAGAATATATACTCTGCATACCTCTCCCGGGGAACTATCTGTGTCGCCACCATGATTGGGTTCAAGTCCAGCATCTTGGCGACCTTGGCCTGTACCATCAATGCCTTGTCCCCCATGAGCGAGCCGGTCCCCACAACCCCTAGTGTCTTGCAGACACAGACCCGCCTTACCATATTTCGTAATCTCTCAACATGTACGGCTATCTCTTCGGCCCAGTTGGCAAACTTTAGGCCAAACGAGATGATGCTGGCATGCTGCCCATGCGTACGGCCCACGGCAGGCAGCTTGGAGTGTGTCTCTGCCATGTGTATAAGGCTCTGGGCCAGCCGTATTGCCTTTGGTATTATTATGAATAATGCATCCCTCATCTGCATGGATGTACTGGTATCCACAAGGTCATTGCTGGTCAGACCATAGTGTATCCATGGCCTAGCGTTGTCTGGACATAACTCGGCTAGAGCCTCCACCAGCGACGCCGTATCATGATCGCTCTTTGCCTCCAGCTCTGCTATCCGCTCTGTGGTGATGCTGCCGGATACTGCCTTTTTTGTTATCTTTTCTGCAGCATCGGACGGTATTATGCCCAAGGTTCCCTGTGCCCCCGCGACGGCCCCCTCTATCCGTACCTGATAGTCCACACGCCTCTGCTCATCAAATATGGCCAGCATCCTAGCAGTTCCATACCTTCCACTATCTATGGGTAGAATTGCCATATCTGCTATGACATATTATCGGAAATAAACTTATTCTGATGCATGTATAATCTCTGGTTCATAGGGTATTGTGCGGTGCGATCACCATGGGCGGCCATGTTATGGAAGATATATTGTACAAAAAACCTTACCTGTTCTATTCCTCATAAAACGTCTAGAAATTGAAAGGTTTTTTTAAGGCGTACAAGAGGTATAACTACTGCCCTCTAAATGGATGAAGGAATATGGTATACCGGGAAAACTTATAGTTGTGGAGGGTATTGATGGTTCTGGCAAATCCACACAGATTCGACTGCTGGAGAAGTGGCTACAGTTCTATGACATGGATGTATTTCTCACCGAGTGGAACTCATCTGCCATGGTAAAGTCGATAACATCCAAGGCCAAAAAAAAGACAAACCTCACACCCACCACATTCAGCCTTTTACATGCCACCGACTTTGCAGACCGTTTTGAGCGAAATATAATGCCACTACTCCGGTCCGGCTACTTTGTCTTGGCAGACCGTTACATATACACCGCTTACTCTAGGGATGTGACCCGCGGCTGCAATCCTGCATGGGTACGCAAGCTGTATGACTTTGCACTAAAACCAGACATTGCATTCTACTTTAGGGTCCCCATAGATGTGTCGATGGAGCGGATACTCTCCAACAGACCCAAACTAAAGTACTATGAGGCGGGAATGGACTTGGGATTGAGCAGGGATGTGTATGAGAGCTATAGGCTGTTTCAGAGCCGCATAATCCACCAATACGAATTGATGAAGAAGCGGGAGAACTTTGTCGTAATTGATGCCACACTGGGAATCCAGGAGCAGCAGAGAACCATGCGCCGCATGGTGATAGACAAGCTGGGCACCATCCCGCCGGAGGTTGATATCTACTAGAATGCCCCTGATGTCCAAGTCTCCAAAGTGGTATGGCAGTGCCGGTGGTATACCATACCTTGTGGATACAAAGATAACCGGCCGCCTCATAGTTCTGGAGGGTCCTGATGCCTCTGGACGCAGTACTCAGGTTGAGATGTTGACGGCAAAGCTGGAGGCGCGCGGTTTTGCAGTACTGAATACCGGCCTTAGGCACTCCCAGCTTATTGGGGATGGAATACTGGAGGCAAAGCGCAACATTACATTGGGCAAGCGCACCATTGCCCTCTTTTATGCCGCTGATTTTGCATCCCAACTGGAACACAAGATAATTCCTGCACTGCAGTCCGGCTATATAGTCCTAGCAGACCGATACATATACACCCTTATGGCGCGCAATACAGTTCGGGGCATACGCAGATTGTGGTCTGCTGCACTGTACAGCTTTGCGATGGTGCCGGATTTGGTATTTTATCTGGATGTCGACCCCTTCAAACTGGTTCATCGTGTATTTGAGAAGCACCATCAGTTGGACTATTATGAGTCCGGCGCCGACATGGGATTCTCTGATGACATGTTTGAGTCATTTATAATATATCAGCAGAGACTAGCAAAGGAGTTTGAGATACTAGAAAAAAAGTATAATCTGATGACAATTGACGGCAACCTACCTGTCGATGAGGTCAACAACCTGCTGGAGAGGCGCGTCTTGGAGTATCTCTCCCAGGACTCTTCAGATGCGCCTGCGCAGTAAATCATTGCATACATATCTGGGCATTTGTGGCGGCGCATACTGCATGTCGTTGATAGATGCACGGACAATGCCATCGGGCTCGTCTGTCCATATATGCACAAAAACAGATGTATGCCTACCGCGGCCGGCAAAGATTTTAGTATGGTTGTGTAGTAATTGCGTTATGAGCATAATAGAGCGGATAGATGATATAATCGAGAACAACAGCCTGCTAAAGCACAAGTTCTATACGATGTGGTCTGATGGTCAGCTGACAATACCGATGCTATCTGGCTACTCTAAAGAGTACTATCAGATGGTAAAGGCTGTACCCGGTCTTATGGAGCGCATACTGCCATTGGGACCACATGATGACAATCTGGAGCAGAACATGCGTGAGGAGTATGATCACATACCCCTGTGGCGAGAGTTTGCTGCCAGACTGGGAGTTGATGCGGCCGAGTTGGAGGAGTATGAGGGCCTGCCAAAGACACAGGCGGCAATAGATATGATGTATGGTCAGACAGGCAGTTTCCATGCCGGAGCTGCGGCCATGTATGCACTGGAGAAGGAGATACCAAGAGTCAGCCAAACCAAACTGGAGGGACTGCAAGAGTTCTATGGCATATCTGATGATATACAGTACTTTGCGCAACACATGGAGGCGGACATACGACATGCCCGGGACTGGAGCGACATATTGGAGTCAGCAGACATTAACGATGATGTGATGATTGATGCGGCCACAAAGTCTGTCAGGGCCCAGAACCTCTTGCTAGATGCCTGCTGCGAAAAATACTGTAATAACAATTAATACCCAATACGGCTTGCTATTTTTAAGGGCCCGTAACTCAGCTTGGTAGAGTAACCGACTCATAATCGGTGAGCCGCGGGATCGAAGCCCACCGGGCCCACCATACACCTTAAATCAGCAGCCATACAATGATTGTTACGGCTGCCGTGAGGAATCAGAGTTATGTCTGATGAAGTGATGACAAGGCATTTGACCGAGCGCCGCTACCATCTCTCATCATTGATTTGTATTACATCCCCATCACGAGCTGCAAACCCCATTATATCCAACGTCTCCATCGCTGTGACAGAGTTGCGTTTTAGGATCTTTCGGGCCAGCTCTACTCTTGCCTCTGGCTGGAGATGCTGGCCAATCTTGTATTTGCCCCGGACAGACGATGGTGTTATGCGAATTACAGTAACATAGTCTAGCGTGTCATCTGTAGGCTTTACAGGCTCGTATCCGCCTTCGGGTTGATACTTTTTCATCAAACCATTGAGGGCCATACACATTTCTGTTTTGTTGGATATTATATGCGCGGTCCCCTTCATCACCACGCTTACGTAGAGCGTATCTGCAACAGATGCGTCGGTGGGATGCGTAAAGTATGATGGCAAAAATTCAAACTCCCGGTCTATCTCAAAGCCCACCTTTTCATTTTTTATTATGTTGTCCAACTTTTCGCCATGAATGTGAGAGTGCATGTATATGAAGCCGCCCAGCAGCACAAAATTCATGGGTATCACCTGCGGGTATCCTTCTGAGTCTATGCTGGCTATGCGGCCCACATGTTCTGCCTCACAGAACTCGACTATCTTTTGTGGAGACTTTATCTCTAGCTTGCCCAGCAGTTTCATGACACACTGATGGTTTGATTACACATATTATAATTATGACAGAATTCAGACTAGGGTACGGGGGTACCATATTGGTCTAGATGTTTTATATGACGGCTATGCCAAAAATGTACTGAACACATCACTTGTTGACTACTCTTGATAAACATGGCTTTCTCGTCTGTCTTTTGCTAGGGTGGCATAAGGTGGTACAGAACGACGTGGAATGGTTATATCATGCATGTAGTCTTGGATAATGCGGTAGGATTATCCAATGCTATATTGATGGTACATGTTCAACCCCCCTCACAGAGTAGGTGGCATATATGAGCATGTCAAACTAAATGTATG
>VXON01000019.1 GCA_009840065.1 Cenarchaeum sp. SB0662_bin_33
GATATTCGTGACTAACGACCAGAATGTAGCGCGACATGATTTCCGGATAAAACACGCGGCCGTTTTGTATGAAATACATAAATAGAATGAACAATTCTACTTTGTAATGATGAATAGGTCTGTATACTGTGCAGCTGCTACAATAGCCATTCTGATGATGGGTGTCTATGCGTTGCCTGCAAATGCCTCATTTCTACCCTCTGAGGGAATGGAACTGGTGGCTTCGGCCGATGATGGCTCAACAATAGTACACGTAACAGGAAAGACCATACGTGATGACCCAATAATTCTCAGATATATATCGCCCACCAACAATCTAGTAAAGCTGGATCAAATTGACCCCGACAGTGACGGAATGTTTGCTACAACATTTAACGTTGCTGCCCTTGATGAAGATGGACTGTATCGTATTATAGCCAGCCAAGGGGAAGCTAGCATGTACAAGCTAGAGGTAAATGTTCCTGTATCTGATGGAATGACTCCCGACTTGTTGGCAATAGAGTCGAACTTTGAGAGACCCACAATGCTTGTAGGTCCCGAGCTCTTTGAGGGAGGCATGATTGTGTTGATTGCCGATGCCATGGAAGGTTCAGATGTCATATCAATAAGTGGTCAGACCGACATTACCAACATGCCAATCATAATCCGAGTCTTGGCTCCAAATGGCAATGTTGTAATGACGGATCAAATTTTCATGGATGCCCATGGTCTCTTTGATGGCGAGATTCAGATTGGTGGTCCGCTGTGGTCCCAGGATGGAGAATATACCGTCGTAGCTGAGCAAGACATGGAGGGATACTCTACATCTGTTGTGGTTGACATAGCCGATGGTCTTGTCGTGCCAGAGTTTGGTACCATAACTGCACTCATTTTAGCAGTATCCATAATATCCGTAGTTGTGATTTCTGCTCGTTCTCGACTCAGCATAGTTCCCAAGTTTTAATTTTTCTTCTATAGCACTAGGTTCCATCCACAGAGATGTGGAATGCCCAAACACTATGCCTGTGCGTGGAAAATGGTCCCGGGATACGAACAAGTAGGACACCATAAAAGAACCCATAAATAGAGACAGTCTCTCTTTATATTCAATATGATAATTAGAGTGACGTTATTATTTACAACCATACTAGCTCTGACCATGATCGGGGCATCATCTGCGCTGGCCCAGAACACAGCATGTCCCACATGCATAGACGACCCCATAGCGATGGCGGAAGAGGCAAAACTCCAAGCCGTACCGGTGTCACTGTGGATTGGTAGTGGTACATACATGATGTCGGACACGGTTACCATAACTGGCCATGTGGCAAATATAGTAGAAGGGGCGCCCATCACCATAAAAGTAATTGATCCTGCCGGAAGCCTGGTGTTGATTGATCAGTTGGATGTAGATTCAAACGGCGACTTTGAGTCCGAGTATGCTGCTAGTTCTTGGCATTATCCGGGAATATACACAATAATGGCCCAATATGGAAGTACTGCTCGGGACAACAAGGTACAGTTTGAATTGACAGAGTCCGAAAAGATGGATCCCGTCATGGGTTGTGGCAGTAATATGTTGAGCATCGAGGAGATGTGCATCCCATACGATATAGAAGGCGGTAAAGTTACCGGAACAATGGTCAATTCTGATCACAACTCAATCGTACTGGACATATCCGCATACGATGGTGGTCAACTACAGGTAGACTTTCCTTCCGAGGTCATATCCGACATATTCTTTGTAATGGTAAACGGTGAAGAGAGCAATGATGCCGAAGTTGATGGACAGTCAGTAAAAGTCCACTTTATTGCGGGTACAGAGAGTATTGAGTTTGTAGGTTCCCATGTTATACCGGAATTTGGTACAATTGCTGCACTGATTCTGGGAGCCTCCCTGATCTCGGTAGTTGTAATCTCTACCAGGTCCAGACTTGGACTGGTTAACCGATTCTAAACATATTTTCCTTTTTCATTATTATTGATACCATGGTTCTTCCTTTTGAGCAGGTAACCGGATAAATAACATGTAAATGGGCCATATGATATGGATGCGCCTGCAATTTGGTGGGCTCTCTGTCTATCGTGAAGAATCTGGGGAGCAATATTCTAATATGATAAACGGCCGGGATCTCTGATGGGGGTATCAAATACACTCTTTATGGTTTTGGTGGCCGTTTTGATAGTATCATGCATTGGCACGGCTGTGGCTCAGGATAGTAATATTCAACTGAATACAGACAGTACATCATATGAGAGTGGTGATATCATGATTGTATACGGCAAGGTACCAACCGTACTGCCTAACGAGCAGATGCGCCTACAGGTGCTATACCGTAGCACTGTATTGCTAGTGGACCAGTTTGACGTGGCCAGGGACGGTACATTTACATATTTGGTGAATACACAGGGTTCCCAATGGGTTAACGATGGTCAGTACACCATCCGTATCTGGTATGCCAATGACAACACCAGTCAGTACTTTGACTATGCCGCCGAGGGTATTGAAGATGCGCTGGGAATGTTTGAGGTGGCCGATGGGCGTGGGGGTACCTTTGATGTGTCATACTCGATACGAGGTGGAACCATACGTGACATGCAGGTAGATTATGAGAATTTGGCCCTAGAGATATCCATAGATGCCGAGCGTGATGGACGCATACTGTTGGACTTGCCACGGGAGTACATCGACTCCATACACAATGATGGGGATGATGCGCAGTACATAATATTGGTAGATGGGGTGGAGATGCATCATCTTGATGATATGGGCCAGGAGGTACGCCGTATCATAGTAAACTTTGATGGCGATACCGCCGATATAATGATAATCGGTACCCAAGTGATTCCAGAGTTTGGTTCCGTCTTTGTCATACTGATTGGCGGAGTTGTGGCAATATCGGCACTCTCCCGCCTTAGAATGCGTACTTTTCTTTGAGCGGCGAGACCCGACGCAGCTCTGCCACGACCCGCTTTATGGTGTGTATGGCCGTATCGACATCGGCCATTGTATTATCAGGACCTAGAGTTAGCCTCAAGGAACCGGATATGACATCACCATCTAGTTTCATGGCCCGGAGAACATGGGACTCTTTCTGCGTATGAACCGAACAGGCCGAACCTGTGGATGCGGCCATGCCATATTCGTCCAGTTTTATTATGATGTCCTCGCCGTTTATACCCAAAAACGACAGATGGGCATTTCCGGGTAGCCTGTGTAGTGGATGGCCATTATATGTTACATGTGACACCTCCGACATTATGCGATATGTCATTGTATCCCGGAGTGATGTCACATGCTGCATATCATCATGTAGTTGTTGCCTTGCTATCCTAGCTGCCTCCCCAAATCCCACTATGGCAGGTACATTCTCTGTGCCGGACCGAAGCCCCCCTTCCTGCCCCCCGCCATAAATCAGGGGACTTGTCTTTATGCCACCGCGTATGTATAAAGCTCCTACACCCTTTGGACCCCGAATCTTGTGTGATGATATGGATGCTGCATCCACGCCCATCCTCCCGACATCTATGGGCATCTTGCCCACGGCCTGTACCATGTCCGTATGAAATGGCACACCGTATCCTTTGCATATGTTGGATAGTTTCTCAATTGGCTGAATCGTGCCCACTTCGTTATTGGCGGTCATTATACTTACCAAATCCGTCTGTTTGGTTATGGTTGACTCTAGTGATTCCGGTGATATCATGCCAAACTCATCCGGTGGCAGATAAGTTATACTCTTCTCCCCCCTACAAGACCGACATGGTTCGAGTATGGAGTCGTGTTCTATCTGTGTTGTTATTATGTTTCTATAGGATGGGTTCCGGAGTATCGTATTGTTTGACTCGGTACCGCCCGAGGTAAAGAATATCTCCGAGGGGTCCGCATTGATGAGTTCCGCGACGCTAGATCTAGCAGCCTCTATGCTGCGTTTGGCCATCCTGCCGGCCCTGTGTATTGATGAGGGGTTTCCATAAGTCTTGTTTATGCAGCTCAGCATGGCTGCAACGACATCCTTGTGTATGGGCGCGGATGCCGCATTATCCATGTATATCATTTGTATTGGCGCCTCCCATCACATACTCCTGTACCATAATATTGTTAAATCCCAGTAGCCGCAGGCTCTTGTTTAGACTGCCCATGCTCTTGTGGATCTGTCGTATGTAGTCTTTTGATACCTCGATACGCGCAGTTCCACCCATATCCCGGACACGAACAGGTCCCGTGGGTGCTATGCCCCGCACATACTTCTCTGCCACCTCTATGCGCGCCAGCATCTGTGCCGTAATACGCCTGCCCCAAGGTATCCTTGAAGCCAGACATGAATTTGAGGGTCTATCGTACACATCAAGTCCTACTCGTAGAGCCTGTGCCCGAATTTGTGGCTTCTTCATGCCCAGCTCCAAAAGGGGGCTCCGTATGTCATACTCTGCTGTGGCGCGCATTCCTGGCCTGTA
Organism: Cenarchaeum sp. SB0662_bin_33; assembly: GCA_009840065.1. Taxonomy (GTDB): domain Archaea; phylum Thermoproteota; class Nitrososphaeria; order Nitrososphaerales; family Nitrosopumilaceae; genus VYCS01. Next base: position 4,438 of record VXON01000019.1, read on the forward strand.
GTCAGAGATGTCATCGGCGTTGGTCCCATCAACTATAACATCATACCCCAACCTGCGCGATAACACCTGCAGGCGCCGGCCCATCTGCGTCCTGCAGTGATAGCACCTGTCCTGCCCGTTTCTTGTGAACTTCTCATCATTCAGTTCGCTATATCGAATTATCTGGTGCTTTATTCCTATCTGCTCAGCCACATCTTTGGCGGATTGGAGTTCGTCGGCGGCCAGTGTCATATAGTCGGCAGTCACAGCCATTGCTTTTGTATCTGGACAGTTGTGGGCCGCGTATGCCACAAGGGCGCTATCCACACCTCCGGACAGGGCCACAATGACCGATGGTATCCCCAAAAACCATTCCGTTATATCATTCATTCTCTTCAATCTGCCTCCTGACCAGCCGCTCGATTTGGTGGGGGTTCATGCCCGTTGCGTCTGCAGCATGAGCAATATCATCAAACTCTATCTTAAAGTCCGATGCGTGCTTGTGATTATGAGTTTTATATCTGAATTTATACTCTGCCTGCTTTATGGAAACGGTTATGGTATCTTTGCGGCGGCGCACCCTATACCGGTGGGTGGTGGTGAGGCGCACGCCCAGCGTACCGGTGTGATGTATCAGCAGGTCCACCACCCTGTTTAGTATGGTCTGGCTGCACATGACTGAGATGACATGGACCGGCCTGCCCTTCTTGCCCATACGGGCATGTACTGTGGCATCCAGTGCACCATTATCCAATAGCATGGGGATTACACCTCCAATAACCTCGCCGGATACATCATCCACATTGGTCTCTACAATGTATATAATATCATATGATTCCTGCTTAACATCATCCCCCTGTACCAGTAAGAGTGTGTTGGGAAAGTCTTCCGTATCCCTGGAGCCGGCACCATATCCTTTGTATTTTGGTGTCATGTGTGGATAAAACGGCATCGTATTTCCCCCAAGTCCCGCCATAATGGCGGCTCCTGTGGGGGTCGTCATCTCCATCCCTGTATCGCTGCCAAATATGGGAATTTGTGATTTGGATAGTATGCTCAGTGTGGCCGGCGCCGGATTATGCATTCGTCCATGCGCAAACTCTACTGTTCCACTGCCTACATTGACCGGCAACATGATTGTACCATGCTGAAACGCACCTATAGCATCAAGTGCCATCGCCACTCCTACAATATCCACCAGCGTGTCAACAGAGGAGAGTTCGTGCAGTCTTGTGGAGTCCGGATTGGTGCTGTGTAGTTGGGATTCTACAGATATCAGGATATCCACCGTACGCTTTGCAAATAGCCTAGCCTCGCTTGAGAGCTCCATATATGTTACGGATTTTTCGATGGCAGATACTATCTCTGATGCAAGCCGTTGGTGGGGGTCTTCTGCGTCTAACCTTAGCTGTGTACATGCCATGCCGCTGCGTCTTGTCCTTTGAAAAGAGATGCTCCTTATGGATGAACCGTCCAGATATCTGGTGCAGTTTTTTATCTTTTTGCATATCGCATCACCACCTCCCCTCATGTCAACCAAGGCAGAGAGCATCATGTCTCCGGATATTCCTGCCTGCCGGGGATCTATCACCAATACCATGAAATGTTACTGCGCGGTAAATTCATATAAACTCTATTGACTCATATGTATACCAAAAAACGCTTAGATTTATTTACGTCCAATAGGCCACATTCTGACATGCTTACCATAGTTGGATCCGGCAAGGTGGGCGGAAGTGCTGCTCTCTTCTCTGCACTGAGGAGGGTTGACAGGGAGATACTGCTGCTTGATGTAGTAGAGGGCCTGCCCCAAGGTGAGGCCATGGACCTAAACCATACACTCTCAGAGCAGGGCATTGATGTAGAGGTACGTGGCTCCAACAGTTATGAGGATATGGCCGGCTCGGATGTCATAGTAGTGGTTGCTGGTTCGGGAAGAAAGCCAGGCATGACGAGGATGGACCTCTTAAAGAAGAATGCAGGTATAGTTGCCGATGTAGCCAGAAATATTAAAAAATTTGCACCCGACTGCATAGTGATGCCAGTTACAAATCCACTGGACCCCATAACATATGTGATACAGCGCGTAACCGGCTTTGAGCGGGGCAGGGTCTTTGGCATGGGAAATATGCTGGATGCATCAAGATTCCGGCAGTTCATACATGAGGCTACAGGGTACTCAAGGCATGCCATTCATGCATCTGTAATTGGGGAACACGGCGAGAAGATGCTTCCACTCGTACGGTTTGCCAGCATATCCGGAATACCCCTAACGGCCCTTGTAAAACCCAAAGAACTAGATGAGTTGGTTGTGGATACACGCAGTGTAGCTGCCCGGGTGATTGCCACGAAGGGCGCCACCGTGCATGCTCCTGGAAATGCCATATCCGTAATAGCAGAGTCCATAATGAGTGATCGCCACGATGTGTTATCCGTAGCCACCTGCCTTGATGGGGAGTATGGTCATGTAGATGTGGCAATTGGGGTTCCTGCTGCGATTGGTCGCAGTGGGGTAGAGAATATAATAGAGCTGGAGCTGAATGAGGATGAGCGGGCCGTCTTTGATGCCGGTGTAAATAATGTAAAGTCTGCCATCTCCGGCTTGTCGTTTTAGGGTTGACTTGGAACTAGATGAAATTTTAAGGTCTCTGGAACTACACAAGATAGACTCTGCGCAGGCCCGCAAGATGCTGTCATTATATTCAATAGAGAAGCTGGAAAACTTGGTTCGCTTGGATGTCGGTCGGGCGCACCGTCGCAGGGTTCCCGAGGTGATACTTGCAGAGTCAAAACAACTCTCCGACATCAAGTTGATTATAGAACGGCATACCTTAAACTCACTAATGATCTCTAGAATCAAATCCGATGTCATAGACGAGGTTATATCCTTCTCCAAATCCCTAGGGTATGATATGGATACAGGCCAGAACTGTAGCAGCATACTGTTATGGCGTAAACCCCTGACTCCCACGAGTGGTTTGGTGGGAATCTTGACTGCCGGCACATCAGATATACCAATAGCTGAAGAGGCACGTCTGGCATGCAAGGCAATGCAGTGTGATACCATATGTGAGTATGATGTGGGCGTGGCCGGCCTGCATAGGGTATTCCCGGCCCTAAAAGAGATGATAAAGGCCGAGGCTGACTGCATAGTGGTGGCTGCAGGCATGGAGGGCACCCTATCTACGCTGGTAGCCTCGCTTGTGGATATTCCGGTTATAGGGGTGCCCGTGTCTGTGGGGTATGGGTATGGCTCTGGCGGCACGGCTGCCCTCTCATCAATGCTACAGAGCTGCGCCCTGGGATTGACCGTTGTAAACATAGATGGGGGTGTGGCTGCCGGTGCCGCAGCAGCTAAAATAGCCAAGCATAGAATCTGTAAAGCGGACTGATGCCTGGCATATATTCCCCAGGTTCTTCCCGCAGGAACGAATGATTCAGGTATGCGAAATTGTTAATGATTTTACATAATTGCACTTGGCTGCATTGGGAGGTGTAGTCCTATCATGGCCGGTACCGCCCATCCTGGGTTTACCCACAGGTTTTCTGTCTGCGGAATTTTGGCGCCCCGGTTTGTGCGCCCCCGACGGATGTGGACCCAAGACCGGTAAAACAGGACAAATTCCACGCCTGCTCCAGATGCAAAGACCACCATCTGCCTAGCGTAGTTTGACTATCTGATGGTATGAGTATACAAACTAGTGGTTTACTGCCAAATGGAGAGTTTAGGGCATAACCAAAGTCCATACTGTATGTGGTGTACGCTCAAGTGCTTTTTGGAGTACGCATCATTTTGTATGCCTTGACACCAAACAAGGTCGGTGCCACCACATACATAACCACATTTATTGTTATTACCACTATTCCCAAGGCCAGTACTGATACTTCAGAACCCGCTTCGGCCAGACTCATGATGGATAATGAGGCTAGCATGGGAGTAATTGCAACACCCACAAGTTCACGAAATGCAGGATACTCTCTCTCCAAATCGGCTATCTGTGGAGATAACATATAGTATACCTGGTTAAAGCCAACCATGAATGAGTCTCCGGATGTGGTACTCAGTAGTGTGTTGTCACGAATCTCCCTCAGGTATTGTACCTGGGGGGCCAACTCGGTACCAAAGGCTGCCGTGGCAATCAGGCACGACCCACCACCAGTGGATGTCGGTATGACCTCACACTGTCCATCAACTAGTTGGGTTCCCTCTCCACACACTATGGGTTCTGGTTCAGGCTCAGGTTCCGGCTCTGGAGGAGGTGGAGGAGGTATAGGTTCTGGTTCAGGCTCAGGTTCCGGCTCCGGTGATATTATTTCACAAGTATCTCCAACCAACATGGTACCCTCACCACAGTTTGGAAGTACTGGTTCCGGTTCCGGCTCAACCCGTATATAGGATATTACGGCCTCAACATCATCTGCATTATATGTAAGTAAAATTGTATAATCACCACCATCTGTCCAAAGTGGTCCTCCGGCAACTATATCAATCCTAAACTCACCACTATCTACATCCACCATGGCTTGGCTGAATCCAACTCTGTTTCCTGTGGGACTAATTATTTGGGCAACAACTGCGCCTAGAAGGTCCGGGTCTACATCCTTTATTGAACCGGTTACTGTAATGATATCACCTTCTGCATATGATTCGTCATCAATGAAGAATGTGATTGGTGGTATGTTGTGATTGTCTGCAAATGCTAAACTACCAGTACCAGCTAAAATAATAACTGCTAATAGGGTAGCCTGCACTTTCATATACTGCGTTTATACAGTTCATGTATAAATGTATTATTAACTGCCGGTTATCGGATGATCGGTCAAATTCTGGTGTAGTATCCCAAAAGAATGGACTTTAACGGTATTTGATGGTCGTTTGGTGTGTTTGTGACAGTGTTTTCGACAAAGTCCGACATTTGGCGTTCATGTATGGGCAGAATTCAGTCTGAAATCTGTACGAAGTCACGAAAACAGTATCCGAAATATACACAAATTTAATATTCCAGATAGGATCTGAAAATTTTTCCACTTCTAGTACGTACATATCGATTAACGTTTTTCCACTTTCTGCGCGCGTCATATAATAAAATCCAATTATGTGGCGGAAGATTCAACTACAAAGAGCAGACAACATAAACAGGATAGGTGTCGTTTATAAATAAATTAGACTGTAGAAATTTATGCGTATTGCCATTAGGAGGTCGGACAACATTTGTAGTATGGGTGATTTTACTCGGCCACAACATGAGGCAGATGAATGATAGAGTAGTAGGAGCCGTCAACTAATATGTACTTGTGTGTGGTAGTTTTCTTCCCATTGATTACTGTATCAACAACATAGTCCGAATATGCAATATCACCTGCGTCATTTAGTGTTGTGTTTCCCAGCGCAGCCGGGTGTGCTGAGGCTATGGCCGGTATAGCATCTGCGAGGGCAGCCGTATTAGCTAGCAAACCTAACTCATCAAACGTTTTTCCAATTATTTGTATAGCATCATATGCCGCATATGAATAAAGACCTGCGTTTGGCACTATTTGGTTTATTTTAGCATTAATCTCATTTTTTGGCGGAGTGGGGGTTATGGTAGTAAAATTAACTACAGACATGAATTCCCGTCTTGTATTATTATCCAAAATAAAATCTATGTCTGTATCTGAATGATACCATTTAATTTTCGAAAGTGATTCATGCAACATTGCGGTATCAACTATATCTTTAATTTCGTCAAAACTAAATGTAACGACGGCAGTAGTTGAATCTGGACGCAGATTATGCTGAATTTGTGCTATAACTTCATCATATTCGGTTGTATTCGGATGGTATTTTATTTCGTCAAGTACAATACTGCTGTTAGTAAGTGACGCACGTAGTGCGTCATTTAATGCAACACCCCAGACATCATCACGAATCACCGATATAACATGCGATATTCCATCATGTTGAAGAGCTGCTGCATATATCTTGGCAGTGTTACTATCATCTATAGTGGTTCTGAATACCGTATCATCATGGGCAAGTGTTGGTGCCGTCGAACCATAACTTATAACAAGTAGGTCATTATCATAGATATACTCCATGGCTCCATCCAGAGATGCGCTGGTGGCAGGACCAACTACAGTTTTTATGCCTGCATCATTAAATGCACTGACACCAGTTAAGCCGCCGGATGCAGAGCTGTCGTCATTGTATATAAATATACCAAGCCGCCAAGCGCGATTATGCATCTCCAAATATCTGTTGAACTCATCCACGGCATAATGTATTACCTCAGTTATCGTCTGCCCTTCATTTGCTAAAGCGCCGGTAGATGATACAATTACCCCAATATTCATTGTAGTAATATTCACTGGGTGTGTTGATGTGGGTATGCCTATGCCCTGTTCAGCAACAGCTTCTATAACAAGATCAGTGATTGGTATTATTCTAAAGTCATAAACAACATTGTTTGTTAGATTCGTAATTATAATCGAGGAGGATGAGTCCCAATATAGAAAGTTTTGCCAAAAACCGGCATGCTCTCTATATTGTACAATGTAACCTGTAGCATTTTGACCTTCCATTTGAGATGCATTCCAGCTAAGTATCACACGTCCATTATCGGGCGCCACTAGAAAGTTTGTAAATCTAGGCGAAATAGAGAGAGTATTAAGCAGTATGTCATCCGAGTCTGTTGTAACATCAAACGCAGCATATAGGATAGAGACAACGTTTGATGGTTTTCCCGTTCCCATGGCATTTACGGCGCTCACGCGGAACTCGTATGTCGTGCCGTCGGTCAGGCCGGTAACCGTCGCAGAGGTGGTGGTACTGGTGCCATCTGCATATACGGACCAGGAACCACCCTCTGCCCTGTATTCGATGGTATAGTCGGTGATGGTACGTCCACCATTACTACTAGGTGTGAGCCATGACAGGACGACTCCGGAATCTTCCGACACTACGGTTAACTTTGGAGCGCTGGGTACTGTATATGAGGGAGTGGCCGTGGTCGAATGTGTAGTGACTGGTGTTGAATGTGTAGTGACTTGGTCACCATAGGGAGCAGTAGATGCAACGCCCGATGCGGTTCCGGTTCCTGCTCCATTTACGGCGCTCACGCGGAACTCGTATGTCG
>VXON01000114.1 GCA_009840065.1 Cenarchaeum sp. SB0662_bin_33
TCTGCAAAAGTCATTTAGGGAATCTGCCATCAAAGGGGGGTTTCTGCATAACCACCATTAAACGTTCAACCGCGGTGTCCAGGTCCCGCCATGTCCTCGGCAGGCACCTCGTTGTCCCATCGACCCCTGTATCCCTTGATCAGGGCAAACACACCCGAGCCTATAAGGCCCAGCACCAATCCAAAGAATGCCATTGAGTATGATGCACCAACCCCACAGTCTGTAGGTTCGGGAGGACTATCCTCAGAGTAGTTCATGCAGTTGTCAAACTCGGCATTCTGTACATTGATGTCGCGATACTGCCCTCCAAATATGCCAAGTACTAGGAATCCTGCAAACACCAAGGCCACCCCAGCCATGATGAACCGTATATCGCTCATAATCTTCACTTTTTAAGTATGGGATTGCCCTCACCATCATCTGCCCTCTCTGAATCGAACGTCTCCATGTGGGTCGCATCACGATGCATATAGCTGTGGATTGCCCCCATCTCCTTTCGGCAGAATTTTTTATGAATGGCCACTTCCACCTTTAACGTTATATCATTCTCATGATAAAGACGAATTCCGCAATCTTTGCATATAAATTCGGGCATAATACAATCTGTGGTAAAATCCATATATTTGTTTCAAATAGGATCAAGGCTGAAGGCAAGCCAGAAAATTTAAAAATATAGAATTTTTTAAAGTTTGGGAACCAAAGAGAGTCTGGACCTAGCGGATAATACCACTATGGACGTTATGGATCCCGCAAGGATCAGAACGGCAATTGTACCAAATTCGGGAACGGCTACGGATGTACCAATTATCTCTATCTGACTGGCGCCCGCACTAAACTCAATGCGTAGTGTACGGCTGTCCATGTCTGCTGAGATCTCATCGTGGTATACCTCCTCACTATCTACTAGTGTAAAGAACTGATCATCACTACCATCTACCATCTTGGAGTCTATGAGTGTCCTGGGCAGTGTTATGGTAATGTACCCATCAATTGTAGTCTCTATATCTATGAGCATCGAATTGGTCTGGGGATTCGTGTGCATACCCATCACCATGCCTCCCATTATGCTATGGTGAGGTTCGAACTCGGTCCCGTCTACCATGATTCCTGATGTGTGCATGGGCGTATACATGAACATCGTATGTCCTACCCGGGGCGAGTTGGAGTGAAGCGAGTATGTGGCTACAACCGTGTACATCCCCTCATGTCTCATTGTGTCTCCAGTCGATAGTGTAAATCTAAACATGTTGTCAGGACCAATCATTGGTTGGCCTATGGCTACTAGGTCGTTGTTGGGAGATAGTACCTGTATTGTGATGCCTCCGGAATGCCTCTGTAGGACCTGGCCTGTAATTACTATGGTGTCTCCTTCCGAATATGATTCCATGTCTGTGGTTATCATTACGTGCTCGGCCTGCTGCGCAAACGCAGGTGCTACTGAAAGACCTACTATCATTACAATTGATAGTACTACTGCTGAAATTATCTTCATTATAATACTCTCTGTGATTTTTTTATTTAAATGTCTAATCAATATTCGTTGCCTTTTAGCTCAATTTTTTTAACCCAACTCTGAAATTACACATATATAGACACATTCTGTTTAGATATGTAGTTTGTGTGTTGTTGAGGTAGGTATTAGTGGTAACTAGAAGAAATAAAATTTTGGTACCGGACCATGAGTATGTTCCAATACATGAGATAATGACCAAGGAGGAGGCCCAGGCGGTGCTTGACAAATACAATTGCACGCCCACTGAGCTGCCTTTGATATACGTGACGGATCCTGCCATCGTGGGTCTGGGTGTCAGACCCGGAGATATGATTAGAATACTGCGCAAGAGCCCGACGGCGGGTGAGAGTATATACTATAGGTATGTGGTGGATGTATGAACGAAGCATCAAAATGGTGGCCAATAATCCACAATATATTAAAGAGTGAAGGTACGGCAAGGCAGCACCTCAACTCGTTCAACGACTTTTTGGCAAAGGATCTTCAAAGCATAATAAATGACATAGGTCAGGTGGAGATTGAGAATGCCGAATATCCATATAGGATACAGATGGGCAGAATAAAACTAATGGAGCCCCGCATGATGGAGCTGGATGGCTCCATAACCCATATAATGCCTGGCGAGTCTAGGCTTCGAAACGTATCATACGCTGCCCCCATAATGATGGAGACCGTAGTTATAGAGGAGGGTAAGATACTGGAATCCCGATACGTGCACATTGGTGACATGCCCATAATGGTAAAGTCAGAGAAGTGCGTACTGAATAATCGTACGGACAAGACACTGATAGAGTACGGCGAGGATGTAAATGATCCCGGCGGCTACTTTATCATAAATGGCTCGGAGCGAGTCATAGTGGGCCTTGAAGATCTCTCGTACAACAAGATAATGGTGGACCTAGAGACCATCGGCGGCAACCCAGTATACAAGGCTAAGGTATACTCTTCCATAACCGGCTTTCGCGCCAAACTGGAACTGACAATGAAGATGGACGGCCTGATTCTGGTAAAGACCCCCAACACCCCTGTAGATATACCCGTGGCCATACTGATGCGTGCCTTGGGCCTTGAGACCGACAAGGAGATTGCCGATACCGTCTCACTTGTGGATGATATTCAGGACCAACTAGAGACATCTTTTGAGAAGGCCAGTGATGTGGCCACCACAAAGGATGCCATAGTGTATATCAGTAAGAGAATAGCACCTGGAATGCTGGAGGAGTTTCAGATAAAGCGTGCCGAGACACTCTTGGACTGGGCGCTGTTGCCACATCTGGGCAAGAAGCCCGAGAACCGCGTGGGGAAGGCCCAGTTTCTGGGAGAGGCCGTCTGCAAGCTGCTGGAGCTGCGCATGGGCAAGATAATTCCTGATGACAAGGACCACTATGGCAACAAGGTGATAAAGTTCACGGGCCATCTCCTCTCTGAGATATTTCGAACTGCCTTCAAAAATTTGATTCGCGACATGAAGTACCAATTGGAGCGATCCGGTCAGAAGCGTGGAATCAGTGCGGTGGCCGCCGCCATGCGACCCGGCATAATCACCGACAAGATGAACAATGCAATCGCCACCGGAAACTGGGGTCGCGGACGTGTTGGCATAACGCAGCTACTGGATCGTACCAACTATCTATCAACAATCAGCCATCTCCGTCGTATACAGTCACCGCTGAGCCGGACACAGCCCAACTATGAAGCTCGGGATCTGCATTCTACACACTTTGGACGTATATGTCCTAGTGAAACTCCGGAAGGCTCCAACTGTGGCCTTGTAAAGAATCTGGCACTGTCGGCAATAATATCCGTTGATGGCCCTAGTGAGGAGATAACCGAGAAGATATATGAGCTGGGAACGCTGCCGTTTGATGAGGCGGGTACGCTGCGCCGCGATGGCACGCGGGTATTTGTGGATGGCAGACTGGTGGGATATTATAAAGACGGAGCCGAGCTGGCTACGACGCTCCGGGACCTGCGCCGCGAGGCCAAGATACATCACCATATAGGCATATCGTACCATCCGGGTGAGGTGGAGGGTGCTGCAAACCGCTTATATGTGAACTGTAATGCGGGCCGGGTACTGCGGCCCCTGATAGTGACGGATAATGGCAAGCCACTCCTAAGTGATTCCATATTGGATAAGGTGGACTCTGAGCTGACTTGGAGAAACCTGCTCTCCATGGGCCTGATTGAACTGGTAGATGCAAATGAGGAGGAGAATACATACATTGCCATGTCCCAACAAGACCTCACTCCACAGCACACCCACATGGAGATATTCCCACCATCCATACTGGGGGCGGGCGCATCCACGATTCCATATCCTGAACACAACCAGTCGCCCCGTAATACATATGGCTCGGCCATGGCAAAACAGAGCTTGGGTTTCTCCACACCGATAATGAACACCAGTACATATGTGCGCCAGCATGTGATGTTATATCCCCAGACCCCAATAGTGAACACTAGGGCCATGGGGCTGCTGGGGCTTGAAGACAGGCCTGCAGGGCAAAACTGCATTGTGGCAGTCCTGCCGTTTGATGGGTACAACATTGAGGATGCCATAGTCCTCAGCCAGGCATCTGTCGACCGGGGACTGGGAAGAACATTCTTCTTTAGAATATATGATGCCGAGTCAAAGCAGTATCCCGGCGGTGAGAGGGACAACTTTGAGATTCCCAACTCTGAAGACAGAATTCGCGGCTACAAGGGAGATAGGGCATACAGGCTCTTGGAACAGGATGGTGCGGTGGCATCAGAGTCCAAGGTGGTGGGTGGAAATATTCTGATAGGCAAGACCAGTCCCCCCCGATACAACCAGGAGTTTCGTGATGTTGAGATGGTGGGCCAGGAACGCCGGGACACATCCATTGGTGTTCGGCCCTCTGAGAATGGCTATGTAGATACGGTCGTAATGACCCAGTCCAGCGAGGGCGGTAAGATGTACAAGATACGTGTACGCGACATGCGCATTCCTGAGATTGGCGATAAGTTTGCATCAAGGCATGGCCAGAAGGGTGTCTTGGGAATACTGGCCAAGAACGAGGATCTCCCATATACCGCCGAGGGCATGTCGCCGGATGTTCTTATAAACCCACACGCATTTCCCTCCAGAATGACGGTGGGGATGTTTATGGAGTCCATATGTGGCAAGGCTGCAGCCCTGCGGGGCAGCAAGTTTGATGGTTCGGCATTTGTGGGTGAAAAGATGTCCGAAGTCAAGGAAGCTATGGATGCGGCGGGTTTCAAGTATTCGGGCAAAGAGATTATGTATGATGGGCGTACTGGAAAACAGTTCCCCGTTGAGGTCTTTATAGGAGTCGTGTACTATCAAAAATTACATCACATGGTGGCCGATAAAATTCATGCCCGGTCCAGAGGCCAGGTTCAGATGCTTACAAAGCAGCCCACTGAGGGACGTGCCAGAGGCGGTGGATTGCGGTTTGGAGAGATGGAGAGGGACTGTCTTATAGCCTATGGCGCCTCCATGATACTCAAAGACAGACTCTTGGATGAGTCGGACAAATCCGACATATTTGTATGTGAGAGGTGCGGGCTGGTCGCATATCAGGAGCAGAAGCACAACAGGTATGTCTGCCGCGTATGCGGAGACAAGGCAAAAGTCTCATCAGTATCTGTGGCATATGCCTTTAAACTACTACTGCAGGAGATGCAGAGCCTTAATGTGGCTCCCCGACTGCTGATAAGGGAGAAGGTGTAGCATGTCTGTTGAGACTGTAAAATCCATTGATGGCATAAGGTTCTCTGTCTGGTCCCCCGCTGAGATTCGCAAGTATTCGGTGGCAGAGATAACTGCGCCTGAGACGTATGATGAGGAGGGCTCGCCGGTACATGGCGGACTGATGGATGGTCATCTGGGGGTACTCGAACCAGGTCAGAGATGTCTTACGTGTAACAAGACCACTGCCGAATGTCCGGGCCACTTTGGCCGCATAGAGCTCTCAGAACCTGTAATGCATATAGCCTTCATTAATCATATACACCGACTGCTTCAGTCAATGTGCCGCATCTGCTCTAGGTTGAAGGTTCCCCAGGATGTACTAGATGAGTTTCTGCGCGTACGCAACAAGCATGCCGCATATGCACTGATATCACAAAAGAAGATACCTGATCAGATAGTGGACAGGGCCCGAAAGGCTAAGGAGTGTCCTCACTGCGGCGCGCCACAGCAGGATCTGTTGTTTACAAAACCCACCACCTTTGTCGAAAAGACCGAAGATGAGGAGAACCGTCTACTCCCCGGTAATATCCGGGATCGCTTCGTCAAGATAACCGACAACGATCTGGTATTGTTGGGATATGATCCCAGTACAGCTAGGCCTGAATGGTTCATACTGCAGGCATTACCCGTACCGCCTGTAACTGTAAGGCCTTCCATAATACTAGAGACGGGCATAAGGTCTGAGGATGATCTGACACACAAACTAGTGGACATAATACGCGTAAATCAACGACTCAAGGAGAGCAAGGAGGCAGGTACGCCGCCCCTTATTGTCCAGGATTTGATAGATCTGCTGCAGTATCACTCTACAACATACTTTGATAATGAGGTATCTGGAATACCTCAGGCGCATCACCGCTCCGGCCGCCCTCTAAAGACACTGACGCAGCGTCTAAAGGGCAAGGAGGGCCGCTTTCGGGGCTCTCTGTCTGGAAAGAGGGTGGACTTTTCCAGCAGAACGGTCATATCCCCGGACCCCAATTTGGACCTCTCTGAGGTGGGTGTTCCCGAGTCTGTTGCTACCAAACTGACCATTCCCGAGGTTGTAACCGAATGGAATATTGAAAAGATAAAGAGACTGGTAATAAACGGCCCTGACAAGTACCCAGGTGTCAACTATATAATGAGACCCGACATGATCAAGATACGTCTGGACTTTGTAGAAGATCGTAGCGGTATTGCCGACAATATAGAGGTGGGCTACATGGTGGAGCGGCATCTATCTGATGGCGATGTTGTGATGTTTAACCGGCAGCCATCATTACACCAGATGTCCATAATGGCTCACTACGTCAAGGTGCTACCTGGTAAGACGTTCAGGCTGCACCCGTCGGTCTGTCCGCCGTATAATGCAGACTTTGACGGGGATGAGATGAACCTACATGTACCTCAGAGCGAGGAGGCTAGGGCCGAGGCGATATTGCTGATGCAAGTACAGGACCAGCTTATATCGCCCAGATATGGCGGGCCCATAATAGGCGGTCTGCGTGACTTCATAAGCGGCTCGTATCTGTTAACCAAGAACGATACAATGCTGCACAGGGATGAGTTCTCCAATCTAGCCATGCTGGGTGGATATGATGGCAAGCTGCCCGAACCTGTAAGTAATGGTTCAGATGAACCCATGTACACAGGAAAACAATTATTTTCGCTCTTTTTGCCAAAGGACTTTAACTATACAATGACCTCAAAGTGGTCCAAGGGTACTAGTGGAGTAGAAAAGGATATAGTAATCAAGAACGGTCAGCTGATACAGGGGGTAATCGACAAGTCTGCCATAGGTGCAGAGGAGCCTGAGAGTGTACTGCACCGTTTGGCCAAGGACTATGACAATGCTACCGCCAAAAAGTTTCTCAACTCTGTCCTGATAATAGTAAAGCAGTTCATCACGCATTATGGCTTCAGCTATGGGTATGGGGATCTGGTCATACCAGAGGAGCGCCGATTGTCGATACTTGGTGACATAGACGACTCGTACTCGAAGGTGGATTCTTTCATGCAGAGCTACAGGGATGGCACCTTTGCCCCTAGTCGTGGAATGTCCCGCAAGGAATCTCTGGAGGCAAAGATCGTCAACGAGCTCTCAAAGGCCCGGGATTCTGCAGGAAATGCAGCAGACAAGGCTATGGATGAGGCTAATCCGGCTAGAATTATGGCGACGACGGGCGCCCGGGGTTCATCACTGAACATTGGCCAGATGGCAGGTGCGCTAGGCCAGCAGTCCCGGCGTGGAACCCGGCTTGATGTGGGGTACAACAACAGGGCCTTGCCCCACTTTACACAGCATGATGAAAATCCTGATGCGCACGGCTTTGTCCGGGCTAACTACCGCGATGGATTGTCCACCTTGGAGTTCTTCTTCCATGCGATGGGTGGTCGTGAGGGACTTGTGGACACTGCGGTGCGCACACAGCAGAGTGGGTACATGCAGCGAAGACTCATCAATGCCCTAGAACACATAAGATTGGAGTATGATAATACCGTCCGCGACCCACACGGCCACATTATACAGTTCCTGTATGGTGAGGATGGTATTGATGTGGCAAAGAGTGATCATGGTGAGGCCTTTAACATTGAACGAAAGATAGAGTCCCAAAGAATGGTGGACTCGGGCAGGCCAGCCACAAAGGCGCAGATTAAAAAAATACTCGAAAAATACACAAAGACATTCAATCCGCGCCTAAAGGATGCAGTAGTAAATGCGGTACAAAACTCCAATCTCTCTAACGCTGGCATAGAGCGTGTGTGCCGGGAGGGGTTGGAACTATACAACAAGGCCATGGTGGAGCCAGGCCAGGCCGTGGGAATAGTCACCGCCCAATCCATAGGCGAACCCGGTACTCAGATGACTCTACGTACTTTTCACTTTGCAGGAATTCGGGAACGTAATGTTACCCTAGGACTACCAAGATTGATAGAGCTGGTAGACGCGCGTAAAAATCCCAACACTCCTACAATGGACATATACCTAGACGAGGAGCTGTCTACTTCTAGGGAAGCAGCCATATCTGTAGCCAAAAACATTATGCAAACACGCCTGATCGATGTCATACTGGACACCGAGACAGACTACTCTACATGGATTAGGTTTACCTTAAACGAGAAGATGATGAACGTCCGGGATATTACGGTGGATGATATAGTTGAGGTGCTCTCATCCAGCAAAAAATTCCAGATAGAGACATCTCCGATGCAGTTACTGTTGAGGCTCACCGAGGAGTCGGATACCTCATCGGTCATTACCATACGTGACAAGATAAAAAAGACTATAGTGAAGGGCATTGCCAATGTGGGCCGGGTGACCTTGGTACAGAAGGACAATAAATGGATAATACAGACTACGGGCTCCAATCTATCCAAGGTTCTGACCGTTGCGGGAGTTGCCAACACACATGTTCGAACAAATAATGTATTTGAGATTGCTGAGACGCTGGGCATAGAGGCTGCCCGTAACTCACTGATATACGAGATACATAGTACCTTGGAGGATCAGGGTCTGGAGGTGGATGTTCGATATATAATGTTGGTCGCTGACCTGATGTGCGCTCAGGGTCACATGCAACAGATAGGCCGGCACGGTGTGGCGGGCACAAAGGATAGCGTGCTGGCTAGGGCTGCCTTTGAGATTACCGTACCCACAATAGCCCATGCTGCATTGGCCGGAGAGGTAGAGCACCTCCGGGGTGTAACAGAAAACGTAATCGTCGGCAGTAACATACCCATTGGAAGCGGTACCGTGGATTTGTACATGCATGTAAATAAAAAACGCGAAGAATCCTCACAACATTAGCGTTTCTTTCCACCTTTGGACTCCTCCCGCAAGAACAAAGGATTTGTCGTAAGATGTCAACCCCCCCACATGAATAACAGTCTTCGCGTGATTGAGTAGTGATGGTCTTGTGTTATTCCGTAGCAGATTTTGATCTTGGCCATCCTATCGTACTGTGTCTGTTCTAAACATCAATCGTATCTTTCTATGCCGGACAGAATGTCTGAGAGTGCGTTCAGATTTATTGCTGGTTGGAGACATTCCTGAATATCTGGCGAATGTGAACAGTATTGAGTAACGTTACACCAAAATCATGACCTGATTTCTGGTAGATTGAGTTATTTTGTCACTACAGACCCTCATCACTAATGTCGGGTGGTAGCAGTTTGGCGTGGTATTGAAGATCATGGTGCAGTTCTATTAATAATCCACCCTGTATTGTGGCCAGTAGATCTGCTTCAGTACTTGGTCAGGTCAGCGAGATGGCATGCTACAAATAATTATATTTGAAACACATCTCATACAGGATGTAGCCCGATAGTCTAGCGGTCAATTGATTTCAGGCCAGTGATCCCGCGCTCTGGACATGTGCCATGAGGGATACGCGGGGGCGGCAGTTCGAATCTGCCTCGGGCTATCCATTATAATTATCTGGAGGCTAGTGCTATACGCTCCAACTCGTTCTTCTTTTTTACCGAAGGAGATGCCGGATCGTTCCTTGATGCCAGTATGAGGTGTTCGGCCATCCACTCTTCTATGGGCTTTGGATTGGCGTACGCCTTCTCTTTTATGCCATCGGCAATAAATCGAAGTGCCAAATCTACCCGGCGAATGGGTGCTACATCAACAGACAGATGATATGTGGTGCCCCCGTATACGATGCGGGTGGTATCCTCGTTGGGTGCAGAGTTCTCAATGGCCCTGACGAGTACCTCAATGGGATTTTTTCCTGTCTTTAATGATATTATCTCAAATGCCGTCTTTACTGTGTTGATGGCACGGGTCTTTTTACCAGCCATCCGGCCTGTGTTTTTTGCGTAACGCTTACCAAAATGCATTATTTTATTACACAACCGTTCCACAATATTGACATCGGCCTTGTTGTACCTCTTGAGGGCGGAACGGCCAAACGTATATGGCAGTATCTGTCGGCGCAGCGAGATGGATGTCTTAAGACCGGGATCCCGAATCTCTATACCACTTGTGTCGTATTTGCGGAACAAGAGCATGTTATCGGACTCGCTCATTATGTTTATCTCCTAGGCTTCTCCTTCTTACCTGTGACCAGTTCGTGTAGTGATGTTCCATTCACCTTAAAGACCTTGAACCGAACTCCGGGTATATCTCCCATGGCGCCACCCTGTGTGGCCCCCATACCCTGTATGTGAACCTCATCATGTTCATCAATAAAATTAAGTGCTCCGTCCCGGGGCAGAAACGCCGATACTGACTTACCATTCTTTATTAGCTGTACGCGCACACACTTTCTCACCGCCGAGTTTGGCTGTTTGGCGGCTACGCCTATCTTCTCCAAAACAATGCCGCGAGCCTGGGGTGCCCCCGCTAGCGGGTCCGCCTTTTTATCAATACCAAGTTTGCGACGCTTATAAGATGATATGGCCCAGCGCTGTTTCATCCTCTTTGTCTTGAGAACCCGACCCGCAAATAATCCCAAAGGTGACTTTGTCATACGCTCACTCCAACAGTTGCTTTGAGGGGCTATTTATCATTACGTATCCGATATCAAAGTAGCGCTTGACTAACAGCCGCGCCTTCTCAGCATTGCGTCCTTCTCGGCCTACGACTATGCCCTTTTTACCTGCCTCCACAGTCACCATTGCTTGCTTTGTTCCATCAGGACGTAAAGTCACCTTGACATCATGTACCAGTTCACTGTTTAGCATATTCTTCAAGAACTCTTCTGGGTTTTCATGAAATTCCACAAGCTCAATGTTTCGCTTGATCATATTTTTAAGTGACTTTATGTTGGCGCCGCCGCGACCGATTGCTAGTCCCATCTTACCTACATCCACCACAAATATGATCCTGTCCTTTTTTTCATCCTCTATGCAATCACGAGCGGTGGACTTTGTGACTTTCTGGAATAGCGACATCATTCGCATCTGTTCACTGGTCAGTTTAATAGTCTGCATTATACATCCCGGTAATTCTGCACCTGCATGGGTTCATTTACTCATTCTCCCTTATTATTGATTGCACGATGGAACTGTTTCCATTAGTTAATGATAATGCCGAGACCCGAAACTGTAGTCCACACATCTTTCCTAGAGATACGGATGTACCATTAAACTTCAGTACCGGCACATTGGCCTCTTGCGCAGTCTTTTCTATGGTTTCCAGTTTAGTGTCTGTTCGATTGGATAGTATCACCAAACTTGAACTTGATGCTGCACTTGCTACCTGCTTGATACCTAAGACCAACTGCTTTTCTTTTACAGCATCTTTTAATG